>JAQVGF010000221.1 GCA_028696875.1 Dysgonamonadaceae bacterium | reverse complement strand
AGTAATTGCTTTTTGTTTTGAAAACAAAAAACTTAACTCACTATTTAATTCGGATAAAACGGAAAAATATCTGACTCTGTGCGTAACGATCTCATCTTTTCGTACATCTCTTTCGTTCTATCCGGTTTTTCATCTGCTAAGTTGTTGGTTTCACCCAAATCATCGGCAAGATTATAAAGTTCTGCAACTTCTTTCTCCGGAGTTTTAGCGTTCAAAACAACCATTTTCCAGTCTCCTTCGCGAAGAGCCAAGCGTCCACCACCTTCGTGAAATTCCCAGTAGAGATAAGGGTGTTCTCTTTGTTTCCCTTTATTCAATAAAGTTGGCAGAAAAGAAATCCCATCTGTTGTGGCATCAGCGGGAAGAGTGGTATGGATTAAATCGGCAAGCGTGGGCATGATGTCCCAAAACGCACTAACATGATCGGTAGTTGTCCCGGCTTTTATATGATTTGGATAGCGCACAATCATAGGAACCCGAATGCCGCCTTCATAGAGGTCTCTTTTGAAGCCGCGTAATGGTCCGTTACTATTAAAAAAATCGGGATCTGCTCCACCTTCCATGTGAGGACCGTTATCACTGGTAAAAATTACAATTGTGTTATCATCAATGCCTAACTCTTTTAGTTCTTGCATCACTTCGCCCACGTATTTATCTAACAAAGAAACCATGGCTGCAAATGAAGCTCGCGGTTTTTCACTGTCGTGATATCCACCTTGTGTATAAGGAGTTTCTTCAAACATATCTTCATAGATATGATAAATGGAATCGTGTGGTAAATTCAATTCTGCATGTGGCAACGTGTAGGTAAGCATTGCAAAGAAAGGTTCGTCTTTGTGATCTCGAATAAATTGGAGTGCTTCCTGATGAATCAATTCTTGGGAATAGGTGTTGCGTTCTCCATTTTGATTACCTTCTAAAATAATCATCTCCTCATTTTTCCACAAATGTTCCGGATAATAACTGTGAGCTTGGCGCTGGCAGTTATATCCATAAAATTCATCAAAGCCCATTTTACTTGGAATTGAAGGAGATTCAGGATATCCTAATCCCCATTTTCCAAATAAACCTGTGGCGTATCCTGCATTTTGCATCATTTTACCAATGGTATACGTATCACCTTCCATGGGTTGTTGTCCTTCGGGAGCAATTTCCTTGTTTCCACGAATTTGTGAATGACCGGTGTGCAATCCTGTCATCAATGACCCTCTGGATGGAGCACTCACGGTGCTTCCTGCATAATGCTGTCTGAACAGCATACCTTCATTGGCCATTTCGGTGAGATAAGGGGTTTTTATTATCTCCTGTCCGTAAGGCTCAATATCGCCATAACCAAGATCGTCTGCCAAAATGTAGATCACATTTGGTTTTTGCGGTTCTTGTTTTTCTTCTGTTGAGTTGCAAGCATACAGCGGTGCACAACAGAGCATAAGTCCGGCAATGTTTTGTTTGTTCATTATGTTATCTATTTTGTTTGCAAAAATAATTGAAAAGTTTACTCGGGATTTCTATTTTCTTCTTGCTTTTATTTGAAATGCATTTGCCGGATTTTCTATGAGCAAAAGTTCGATTTCTTTGTTCGAAAAACCGTTGGCTTGCAATGTCGGAACAAGTTTATCAATTAAAACGTTAAACCCTCTGAACTCTCCTCCGTTTGGTTTTGCAGGATCGAACCAACCGGCATCGTGCGAAAGTAAAATTTTGGATAAATGTCCTGTTTTTTTTAGGTGTTGAATTATATTGATAATGATTTCCACGTTGTTTTCGTTAAGGTAATCCAGACTTATCCATGCTCCTTTTTCTGCTGCTTCCGATAAGGTTGATAAGTTTTTCTCATCGTGTGCGTGCACCCAAATAAAAGCTTCGGGAGAAACGTTGTTCTTTTCGAGGATTTCTATTTGCTGAAAAGCGGGAATGTATGGTCCGGTGTGGGATGCGATGACCAGTCCTGTTTCGAGATGTGTTAACGCTGCGGCTTTAATCAATTGTGTATGAAAATGAGAAAGTGAATCTCTGTCGACAGAGATTTTTATAAAACCCGGTTTAACTGCGGTATTGCGAATGCCATTTTTAAATTCATGAATCCAAATTTGGGCAAACTCTTCAGCCGATTTCGACAACATTCCCGCAGGAATAAATTTATTATTGTTGGCACCATAAAAGCCTGTATTGGTGAGAATTTGTAATCCTGTTTCTTCGGACAATCGTTTTAGAATAATTGGATCGCGCCCTAAAAATTCGGGTGTGCATTCAATGAATGTTTTTACTCCTTGCTCTTTGATTTTGGTAAGAAAAGGCAACGCTTTTTCAATCACCTCACGTTTATTGTAACGAGACGTATCAAAATGAGCGGCACCAATAAAATCAACGAGAATATGTTCGTGAGTCAACGTAATTCCCATTTCCGATGCCGGAATTAATCCGTTTACTGTCATCACTTTTCCTGTTTGACCAACAATTGGGTAACTTACAAGAAGATATACCGATAATGAGAAAAGAAAACAGTTTGCTTTCATTTTGGGTCAATTTATAAAATGGCTTCTCTGCAAATTTAGAAAGAATTTTTAAAATAAAAAACTTGCTCTATTTTAGAGTGGATTTTTTCAAACAGAGCGTGCTTTACGAATAAAACACGCTCTGTTTAAAAATCAGTTGAAATGCTTACGCTATTCTTGTTTATATATTCTCACATAGTCAATAAGAAATTTATGGGGAAAAAGCGAATCGTCAATACCTTCTTTGCCACCCCAATTTCCTCCAATTGCAAGGTTCAACAATAGATGAAATCTTTTATCGAAAGGCCACTCTTTAAATCCTGTTCCTTCGTTTTCGAAGGTGAAATAATGATAGTCATCCATGTATAATCGATATTCGTTTTCATCCCATTCCAGTGCATACAGATGGAAATCGGTGTGGGAAGTAGGTGCATATATTCTCGCCGATTTTTGCGTTCCTTTTAAATGGTTATAACTTTCGGTGTGTGCAGAGCCAACAATTGTATCCGGGTCATAACCCACGTTTTCCATTATATCTATTTCTCCACTTGCAGGCCATCCACCATATTCCCAATCGGTTGGAAGCATCCAGATGGCAGGCCATGTACCTAATCCCGAAGGGAGTTTGGCTTTTACCTCGAAACGGCCATACAGCCAGTCTCCATTATCTTTAGTTATCAAGCGAGCCGATGTATATTTTTTTCCTCCCATACTGTCAATTCGAGCAGTAATTGTGAGAATACCATTTTCCACAAATGCATTATCAGGATTGTGAGATGTGTAGTGTTGGGCTTCATTATTTCCCCAACCATACTCATTGCC
>JAQVGF010000220.1 GCA_028696875.1 Dysgonamonadaceae bacterium | reverse complement strand
TAGCATGTTACAAAAATCTCACTTCAAATTTTTAGGACTTACGGGTATCTGTTTGCTTAGTGCAAGCTGCACATCAAACAAGAAAGAAAATCAAAAAGAACTTCCCCAAAAACCCAACGTAATTATCATCTTGGCCGATGACATTGGCTATGGTGATTTAAGTTGCAATGGAGAACCAACCATCAACACGCCCAATGTTGATAATCTTGCTGCGCAAGGTGTGCGTTTTACTGATGCACACGCAGTTGCGGCAACCAGTACGCCTTCTCGTTACTCATTATTGACAGGAAATTACAATTGGCGACGTAACGATACAGGCATTGCTGCAGGAGATGCGGGAATGATCATAAAACCGCACGAATATACCCTTGCTCAGATGTTTCAGCAAGCCGGATATAATACGGCTGCAGTAGGCAAATGGCATTTGGGATTGGGCAAAGAGACTGGTGAACAAGATTGGAACGGAGAAATTGAATACGGACCTCGCGAAATTGGCTTCGACTATTCTTACATTATGGCTGCTACCGGTGACCGAGTGCCATGTGTGTATGTAGAAAATCAACGAATTGTGAATCTCGATGCGGAAAACGATCCGATCGCAGTAAGTTACACAACTCCGTTTCCCGGTGAACCATTGGGTAAAGATCATCCGGAACTGTTAACCGTAATGAAACCCAGCCCGAATCATGGACACGACCAGGCGATTGTAAATGGAATCTCGCGCATTGGCTACATGAAGGGTGGCGGTAAAGCATTGTGGTTAGACGAAAATATTGCTGACAGCATCACAGCGCATGCTGTTTCTTTTATTAAAGAAAAAAGGGATCAACCTTTCTTCTTATATTTTGGAACGAATGATATTCATGTTCCGCGTGTTCCACATCCTCGTTTCAGAGGAAAGAGCGGAATGGGTCCACGTGGTGATGCAATTCTGGAATTCGACTGGAGCGTTGGACAGGTTATTCAAGCAGTAAAAGATATTGGTGCTGAAAATAATACTATTATCATTATTACCAGCGATAATGGTCCGGTGATTGATGACGGATATATGGATCAAGCAGTTGAGCTTTTGGGCGATCATCGTCCATGGGCAGATTTTAGAGGTGGGAAATATAGTATTTTCGAAGCGGGAACACGTATCCCTCTAATTATAGCTCTGCCCGGATACACGCAATCTAAAACATCAGACGCATTGGTATCGCACATCGACTTTCTTGCGTCATTTGCTAATCTTACAGGAGTTGAATTACCGGAAGATGCAGCTAAGGACAGCAGAAATCAAATTGATGTTTTGTTGGGCAACACGGATAAAGGACGCGATTATGTGATTGAATCAGCCGGTTCACTTTCTATTTCCACAGAAGAATGGAAATATATAGAACCCAGCAATCGTGCCCGATACAACAAACTTACAAATATTGAACTTGGGAATGATACACTCCCTCAGCTCTACAACCTTAAGAATGATATAGGTGAGACCAATAATCTTTATTTGGAAAATCCAGAAAAATTAGAAGAACTGAAGAATATCTTAGAAGCAGAAAAAAATAAATTCTGATCCCATTAATATTAAAAGTAACCCAATTAATATATTTCTATGCAACACATTCATTTAAAACTCCTCTACCCCTTAGCAGGACTGGCAACATTAGCCTCTTGCGGGAATTCGAAAAAAGCGGAACCTATAAAGCCGCTTAATATTGTTTACATTATGACGGACGATCACACGCGTCAAATGATGAGTAGCTACGATAATCGCCACATGAAAACTCCCAATTTGGATAGAATTGCAAAAGGAGGTGTACTTTTTGAGAATGCTTTTGTTTGTAACTCTATATCCGGACCGAGTCGTGCAGTTCTCCTCACCGGAAAACATAGCCACAAAAATGGAAAATTGGACAATCATACTACATTTGACGGTAACCAACAAACCGTTCAACAGTTATTGAAAGGTGCGGGTTATCAAACTGCCATGATTGGTAAATGGCATTTGGATAGTGAGCCAACCAATTTCGATTTTTGGGAAATTCTTCCCGGTCAGGGCGACTATTACAATCCCGTCTTTATAACACCGGAAGGACGTGTAAATTATGAGGGATACGTAACCAATATCATTACTGATATGAGTATTGATTGGTTGGAAAACAAAAGAGTGAAAGAAGACCCATTCTGTTTGTTCATTCATCACAAAGCTATTCATCGCAATTGGATGGGTGATACCACACATCTTGCTCTTTACGAAGATAAAGAGTTCGAATTACCTGATAATTTTTACGATGACTACAAAGGACGCATTGCTGCAGCAGAACAAGAAATGAGCATTGCCAGCAATCATGATATGGACTTGGTGAACGACTTGAAGATGAAACGCGAAGGAGTTGAAACCAGACTTTCCGGAGGATACATTAATGGTGCTTATGGAAGAATGAACGATGCACAAAAAGCAGCTTGGGACAAGCATTATCAACCCATTATTGATGAGTTCTACGAAGCCAATTTGCAAGGCAATGAGTTGGCCGAATGGAAATATCAACGTTATATGCGTGATTATGCCAAAACAGTAAAATCTATGGACGATAATGTGGGTCGCGTATTGGATTATTTGGAAGAAAACGATATGATGGAAAATACCATTATTATTTATACTTCCGATCAAGGATTCTATATGGGTGAACATGGTTGGTTCGACAAGCGATTTATGTATGAAGAATCGATGAGTACTCCGTTGGTAATGCATTTGCCAAAGAGCCTTAAGAAAAGAGGCAACATCGATTTGTTGGTACAAAACATTGATTTTGCTCCCACCATGTTAGATATTGCAGGTGCAGAAATCCCTGATGATATTCAAGGCGTTTCGTTGTTACCATTGTTAAAAGACGAAGTTAATCCTGAAGATTGGCGCAAATCATTGTACTATCACTACTACGAATTCCCCGCTGAACATATGGTGAAACGTCACTATGGCGTGAGAACAGATCGTTATAAATTAATTCATTTCTATAATGATATAGATACCTGGGAGCTATATGATTTAGAAAACGATATTAGCGAAATGCATAATCTATACGGACAAGCTGAATATGCAGAAATCACCAAAGAGTTGAAAGCTGAATTGAAACGATTGCAAGAGCAATATGATGATCCGATAAGGGAGGAATTTCCGCTTTAAAGCAGGATAAACTCGGGGTGTGATTTAAAGTCGCGCCCCGAGTTGTTTACATATCATCATGACTTTTTTGAGGGTGCAAATAACAAATAGCCATGTCATTCCGAATGCATGTGAGGAATCTGCTCGTACAAAGATTTGAGGGATGTTTCA
>JAQVGF010000219.1 GCA_028696875.1 Dysgonamonadaceae bacterium | reverse complement strand
ACTTTTATGGGGTTGACCGAAAAATATTCTGACACAAAAACCATTTTAGTTACTAAAGACATCAACCTGCGCATGAAAGCGCGCTCATTGGGACTTTTGGCTGAAGATTATATAACTGATAAAGTTATCAATGTTGATGCTTTTTCTCAAAAAGAATTGGTAATTGAGGGTATTGATGGAGACATAATTGATGAACTCTACAGTAAACCACATGGCTTACCTATTGATGATTTTAACTTTGATGTTTCGTTGGAACCCAATCAATGTTTTATTCTGAAAAGTGAACGCAATAGTATATTGGTGCGCAACAACCCATTTACAGATCGAATTACAAAAATAAACAAAGGTGTAAACTTCGGCATTCAACCGCGCAATGCTGAGCAAGCATTTGCTTTTGAGATTTTAAATGATCCTCAAATTAAGTTGGTGGGTTTAACAGGAAAAGCAGGTACGGGTAAAACATTGTTGGCATTGGCTGCGGCATTGAATCAAAACAAGAACTATACGCAAATTCTATTGGCACGTCCTATCGTTTCTTTATCTAACAAGGATTTAGGATATTTACCAGGCGATGCAAAACAGAAAATTGCTCCTTACATGCAACCTTTGTATGACAATTTAAAAGTGATTAAATCGCAACTCTCCAGCGGTAATCCCGATTTAAAAACGTTGGAGGAGATGGAAAAATCGAAGCAGTTAGAAATTGAAGCTTTAGCTTTTATTCGTGGGCGAAGTCTTAACGAAACATACTGTATCATTGACGAAGCGCAAAATTTAACTCCACACGAAGTGAAAACCATTATTACTCGTTCGGGTGAGGGAACTAAGATGGTATTTACGGGAGACTTGCAGCAGATTGATTCTCCTTATCTGGATTCGCAATCGAATGGTTTGGCATATATGATTGACAAAATGAAAGGGCAAAATATTTTCGGCCATGTAAATCTTGTAAAAGGCGAACGAAGTGAGCTTTCTGAATTGGCAAGCAATTTGTTGTAAAATTCTATAGTGTTGTAACGATGTGTTACGCATATTAAATAGATAAATCGTTAGTTCATGCTGGCGATTTATTTTTTTATATAATCTCTTTCTAAAACGAAATTCACTTTTGCGATTTTTCGTCGATAATCATTTTTCAAAACTTCCCATAAATTCCTTATCTTTGTATTTCAAAAATTAACAGACAAAACCGATGTACAAACCATCCATCACAAAAGGAACACGTGATTTTTCGCCCGAAGAGATGGCGAAACGTAATTATATATTCGATACTATAAAAAAAGTCTACAGATTGTATGGCTTCAAACAAATAGAAACGCCGGCAATGGAAAATCTCTCTACACTGATGGGGAAATATGGCGATGAAGGAGATAAGTTGTTGTTCAAAATATTAAACTCCGGAGATTTTCTTAAAAGCATGACAACGGATGATATTTCGGAAAATAATTCTGCCGCAACTGCAACTAAAATTTCAGACAAAGGATTACGTTACGACCTTACCGTGCCCTTTGCGCGCTATGTGGTTATGCATCGCAACGAGATAACTTTTCCGTTCAAACGTTATCAAATTCAACCGGTTTGGCGTGCCGACAGGCCACAAAGAGGCAGATACCGTGAATTTTTTCAGTGTGATGCTGATATTGTGGGATCCGATTCGTTGCTGAACGAAGTTGAGCTTATACAAATTATCGATAAGGTTTTCACTGAATTAGACATACGAGTTACTGTTAAACTAAACAACCGAAAAATACTTTCCGGCATAGCCGAAATTATTGGTGAAGCTGAACGAATTACGGATATTACCGTAGCAATTGACAAAATAGATAAAATTGGTTTGGAGAAAGTAAACGAAGAACTGATTTCAAAAAATATACCCGCCAAAGCTATTGAGAAACTTCAACCAATTATTTTACTTGAGGGAAGCGAATCACATAAATTGAATGTGTTACGATCGGAATTGGCCGATTCTGAAATTGGACTTAAAGGTGTAGAAGAAATTGATTTAATTCTCAGCAAATTGAGCCTGCTCAATTTAAAGAACAATGTAGAGCTTGATCTTACACTTGCACGTGGTTTGAATTATTACACCGGCGCCATTATTGAAGTGAAAGCAAAAGATGTGGAAATAGGAAGTATTACAGGTGGTGGCAGGTATGATAATCTAACAGGATTTTTCGGACTTCCCGATGTTTCGGGTGTTGGTATTTCGTTTGGTGCCGATCGTATTTATGATGTGTTGAATCAATTGAATCTTTTTCCTGAAAGTTTATTGTTTGGGGTGGATGTGATGTTTGTGAATTTTGGAGAAAAAGAGGAAGCTCATATTTTACCCATCCTTTCCCAATTGCGAAGCAAAGGAATTTCTGCGGAGATATATCCCGATGCTGCAAAAATGAAAAAACAGATGACCTATGCTGATAATAATAAAGCGCACTTTGTAGCAATAATTGGAGGAAATGAAATTGCCGAAAATAAAATAACACTCAAAAACATGTTGAGTGGGGAGCAGGAGATGATTGCATTGGATGAAGTAATAGAAATAGTTTTGAAGAATAAATAGCACGAATCTTTCGTATAATAGATAACAAAAGAAAGGCTGACCAATTTAATAGGACAGCCTTTCTTTTGAAATGACATTAGATCATTAATATTTAGTACCCCGGATTTTGAGTTAAATTTTCATTTGCATCCAATGCTCTTTGAGGGATTGGGAAAAGCAAACATTTTTCAACTTTTTGATCACTTACACTTCCGATCTTCTATATCCCTCTCGATAAGAACGTGCCAATAACTTCGCAGCCTCCGGATTTCCAACAATTGTTTGTGAATTATTATCCCAAATCACTTCACTATCGGTATAATAAGATGCCATGGCTAATTGTACAATTGCTGTTGATTGAAATGCATCTTCAATCGGACAACTCAACATATTTTTATTTTTGGCTTTCACAGCTTCAATAAAATTAGAGACATGATTTTCCTGCATTTCCGGATTAGGCAGTTCTATTGTTTCAGTTTTTTTGTCGGACGACATCATAATTAATTTTTCATCGCGCGCAAAAAGTGTTCCTTTCTCTCCATAAAAGAAAATTCCATTGTTCAACTCCGGATTAATATCTCCCGGTCCCCACAGGCGGTGTTGCCAAATCAGAGGAAACTCTTTAAAGTTCATAGTTACGTTCAAAGTATCGGGAGTTGTAATTTTCCCTTTTAAAATATTCAAACCACCGTCGGCTGTAATTGAAGCAGGCATTTCCAAATCCATTATTTTACGAATAATATCGATGTGATGAATTCCCCAATCCACAAAATGCCCGTTGCCAT
>JAQVGF010000041.1 GCA_028696875.1 Dysgonamonadaceae bacterium | reverse complement strand
CGAATATCAAATAAGTGCACAACAAATAATCAACTATCTTTGTCAATTCATTCCAAGTTCAAAATTTAATTGTTAATCTAACGAAAAAATAAAATCTGAAATCGTATTGTCATTCCCTGACCATCAAAAACTTAAGTATAGAAGGGAATTGAAGAGGTTTGCTTAATACAAAGAACAAATCTCACGTTTATTAGTTAATTAAGCATATCTTCGAAACTATTATGGATACCCAAAATCAACAAAACAACGAAACAATCAATAAAGCATTGGCTCAAGAGCTTTTGCAACAAATAAGGAAAGTAACATTGGGTGGTCCCGAGAAACAGAGGGAGCGACATATAAATCGTGGCAAACTATTGGCGCGTGACCGCATTGATCGGCTCATCGACCCCAACACCCCATTTCTTGAATTATCTCCACTTGCTGCTAATGGACAATATAACGATGAATTCCCTTCAGCAGGTATTGTCACCGGTATTGGAATAATACATGGAAGGGAAGTGATGCTAATTGCTAATGATGCTACCGTAAAAGGTGGTACTTACATACACGAAACGATCAAAAAACATTTGAGAGCACAAGAGATTGCAGAAAAAAATCATCTGCCTTCCATTTATATGGTAGATTCAGGCGGTATTTTTCTTCCCGAACAATCGAATGTCTTTGCAGACAAAGATGATTTTGGACGAATATTTTTCAATCAAGCACGCATGTCTGCTGCCGGTTTGGCGCAAATAGCCATTGTAATGGGATCGTGCACAGCCGGTGGAGCATACGTTCCGGCCATGAGTGACGAAACAATTATTGTACGCAATCAAGGAACCATTTTTTTGGCTGGTCCACCTTTGGTTAAAGCAGCCACAGGTGAAGTGGTTTCAGAGGAAGAGTTAGGTGGCGCAGAAGTGCACACTTCCATTTCCGGCGTTGCCGATCATCTGGCAGAAAACGACGATCATGCATTAGAGATTTGTCGTGATATTTTCAGACACATGCCTCGTTTGCCCAAGCAGCCACTTCATCGTGAAGAGACAAAACCACCCAAGTTTCCAACGCAAGAGCTCTATCAGCTCATTCCTGAACCCAACAAATCATGGGTTGATGTCAGTATGATTATAGAACGAATTATTGATAAAGATTCATTCCGTTCGTTCAAAGAAAACTATGGCACTTCATTGGTAGCAGGATTTGCAAGATTGCATGGATATGAAGTGGGGATTTTAGCCAACAATGGTGTTCTCTTTTCAGAATCTGCATTAAAAGGAACTCACTTTATCCAGTTGTGTAATTCAAGAGGCATACCAATGATATTTTTACAAAATATCACCGGTTTTATGGTGGGGAAAGAATATGAACAGAAAGGGATAGCCAAAGATGGTGCAAAAATGGTGCATGCCTTGGCCAACTCCACTGTTCCGTTTTTTACGATAATTATGGGCGGATCATATGGAGCAGGAAATTATGCTATGGCAGGAAGAGCTTATGATCCTCGCTTCCTTTTCATGTGGCCCAACGCACGAATTTCGGTGATGGGAGCCAAGCAAGCATCTCAAGTTTTATGCACATTAAAGAGAGAGCAAGCAGCAGCCAAAGGAATTTCCGTTTCGGAAAAGGAGCTTAAGAAAATTGAAAAGAGTATCTTTGCACAATATGAAAAAGAAGGTTCTCCCTATTACAGCACTTCGAGGTTGTGGGACGATGGCATTATTGATCCTGCGCAAACGCGCGATGTGTTGGGGATGGTTTTAGAAACTTCACTGAATGCTCCATTTGAAAAAGTGAAATATGGAGTTTTCAGAATGTAGCATTACTCTTATTTTATTATGATAACAATAAAAGAATATACCAACCAAGTTTGTTATATAGAGATTGACAGACCTGATAAAAAAAATGCTCTAACAAAAGATACGATTGAAAAGCTGATAGATTTTTTCAAAACCTCAGTCGACTCATCTGAATTTAATGTGTTGGTATTATCGGGCAACAATGGATTCTTTTCTTCAGGAGCTGATCTGGCCTGGATGAAGGTAGGCATGCATCAGTCTGATGAAGAAAACCTCACAGATGCTCAACTTTTTAACGAGCTTTATCATGAAATGTCTATCTATCCAAAGCCCATTATTGCAAAAGTTGAGGGAGGAGCTTATGGCGGAGCAATTGGACTTATGGCATGTGCCGATGTGGTTATAACCTCGCCCAAAGCTCTGTTCCAATTTAGCGAGATCGCATTAGGACTAATTCCGGCAACTGTTGCACCCTACATCGTAATGAAAATAGGGAATGGAAATGCTCGTTATCTCTTGTTGTCCGGAAATCAATTTGATGGGGAAGACGCACTTGCGTACGGCTTAGCACATCAGCTTGTTCCTGCGGAAGAGTTGGAAAAAACTACTCGCCAAATGGCAGAACAATTGGCAACGTTTGGACCAGAAGCTGTAACAAAAACAAAAGAACTATTGAACTATTTGGCTCAAAACACCTTTAATATCTCTCAGGAGATAAAGGATTATTGCGCATCTCTCATTGCAACTGCTCGAAAATCAGAGGAAAGTCAAGAGAGAGTTGGCTCATTTTTCAAAAGAAACAAAACCTATAGAAATGATTGATAACTCAATAAAATATCGTCCCATTCACAGACTCTTGGTAGCTAACAGGGGGGAAATTGCTGTGCGAATTATTCGGACTGCACGAAAGATGGGCATTAAAACCATCGGTGTTATCACTAAATTTGAACCTCATACCACTGCAGATGAAGAGATTTTTTTAGAGGGGAACACTCTTGCCGAAACCTATTTAAATGTAGAAGCAATTATCAAAGCTGCACTTGCAAAAAAGGCAGATGCCATCCACCCCGGTTACGGATTCTTGTCAGAAAATCCATTGCTTGCAGAAGCAAGCCAAAAAGCCGGACTGTTATTTGTAGGTCCTACAGCAGAGGTTATAAGAAAAATAGGAGATAAAGCCAATGCACGCCGTTTAGCTCAATCGCTTGATATACCTGTAACTAAAGGATTTTTCGGAACGGTGGAGGAGATATATAAGCAAAAACAAGAGTTGCCTTATCCACTTTTGATAAAAGCTGCAGTCGGCGGGGGAGGCAAAGCAATGATAATGGTTATATCGCCCACAGAGCTGTACTCTAAATTGAAACAGGCATCACGTGAGGCAGAAAGATACTTTGGCGACAAAACTCTTTTGGTGGAACAACTCATTCACCAACCCCGTCATATAGAGGTGCAAATACTTGCCGATCACCATGGAAACTGCATACATCTATATGAACGAGAATGCTCTATTCAACGTCGCTATCAAAAAATTATAGAGGAATCTCCTTCTCCCTTTGTAACGGAAGCTCTTAGAGAAAAACTCACTTCTGATGCATTAAAACTTTGTAAAAACATTGGTTATCAGAATGCCGGAACTGTTGAGTTTTTGGTGGATAAAAATGCCAATTACTTCTTTTTAGAGGTAAATGCCCGACTGCAAGTGGAACATCCGGTAACAGAAATGATTACTTCCATTGATTTGGTGGAGCAGCAATTACTCATTGCTATGGGATTACCATTAGAATTATCGCAGGAGGAGATTAAGATTGATGGTCACGCTTTGGAGTGCAGAATTTATGCTGAAGATCCACAAAACAATTTTCAGCCGGCTCCCGGTAAAATATTGAGTGTGCAATGGCCCAAAGAGAGCTTGGCACGCACCGACAGTTGGTTTTACGAACCTGTAGAAATTCTTCCGGATTTCGATCCAATGCTTGCAAAAATCATCACTCATGCCCCAACTCGCTCTTATGCCATCGAAAAAATGAAAATGGCGCTGCAATCTACTCTTCTTATGGGAAATATCAACAATATCTGGTATTTGAAGAATATAATGAAAAATAGCGATTTTAAAGCAGGTAGAATAAACACTGATTTTTGCGAAGTTTTTAAAGCACCTATTCCTGCACCAACAACGATTGAGTCTGTGGTGGCTGCTACTCTTATCTGGCAGTTTCAAACCAAACCATTAACCACTGATGTATGGGGAGAGATAGGCTTTTTCCGTTTCAGTAATCAGGTAAGATATTTGATCAACGGTAAACCTATTGAAATTAACTATCAAAGGGAGGAAGAGCATTTCAGCTTTTCACTAAAAGAAGAAACCCCGAAAGCTGTTTCAAATGTTCTAATTGAGGAAAACAAGATAGAATTCTCATTAGATAATAAGAAGCTTCAATTTAATTGGGTGATTACTCCCGATAATGAACTTTTGTTGGAAAGAGAAGTGGAAAATTGGAAGGTAATGCCACATCATCAATTGCCAAAAAACAGTGCAAACAAAAACCCTCTAATTTCTAATCATAATGGAGCTGGAGTAACAGCACCTATCCCGGGGAAAATAATTGAGATTAATATCCATGAGGGAGAACAGATAAAAGCAGGAGACACCCTAATGGTATTGGAAGCAATGAAGATGGAAAACCACATACAGATGCCCCAAGATGGTATTGTGAAAAAAATATTTATTGAGCAAGGTAATCAAGTAAAAGCCAATGAGATTTTGGTAGAAATCGAAAATATTAAAAATTAATTATAAGTCATTAGACTATCAACATATATAATCAACTATGTATTTATTTCCTAACGAGAAACAGGAAGAAGAGAGGTTGAGAGTTCGAACATTTGCAGAGGAGGTAATAGCTCCTGAAGCTGCTCAATTGGACGAAGAAGAACGCTTTTCATCAGAACTAACATTGAAAATGGGCGAGCAAGGACTTTTAAGTATGGTTGCACCCAAAATTTATGGAGGAGAAGAAAAAGAGACTTTATCATATATCATTGCCGTGGAAGAGTTGGCACGAGTGGACAGCTCTCAAGCAGCCACGGTAGTAGCACACAACAGCCTGGGATTGGTTCCCATTATGAATTATGGTACCACTGAGCAGAAAGAGAAATATTTGCCCAAACTAACTTCCGGACGTTATATTTGGGGATTTGGTCTGACCGAGGAAAATGCAGGTTCCGATGCAGGTGGCACAGAGACAACAGCGGTTCGAGATGGCGATGAGTGGGTAATCAATGGATCTAAAAGATACATTACCAATGCTTCCACCCCGCTAACTTTGGGCGTAACATTACAAGTTATGACTAACGACAACAATGGGCAACCTAAATTGAGCACCATTTTGGTGGAGAACGGAACTCCAGGTTTTGAAGCAAAACGAATGTTGGGGAAAATGATGTGGCGGGCAGTAGATACTGCACAACTCACATTTAAGGATTGCAGGGTTCCCTACTCTAATTTGCTGGGACAAGAGGGACAAGGTTTACGCTATATGCTCAAAACTCTGGATGGTGGTCGACTTTCGGTAGCTGCCATGGGATTGGGTTTAGCTCAGGGTGCTTTTGAAATGGCTCTCAAACACGCTAAGTCACGCAAACAGTTTGGCAGACTCATTGGACGAAATCAAGCCATCGGATTCAAATTAGCTGATATGAATATGAAGATAGAGTTAGCTCGAAACACGCTCTATCGTACTTGTGTCTTGAAAGACAACGGGTATCCATACTCCAAAGAGGCAGCTATGGCCAAACTTTATACTTCCGAAATTGCCAAGGAAATTGCCGATGAAGCAGTTCAGATTTTTGGAGGTTCCGGTCTTTTCAAAGACAATCCTATTGAACGATTTTATAGAGATCAACGATTACTGCAAGTGGGCGAAGGAACTTCTGAAATTTTACGACTGATTATTGCCAGAGGGTTGGGATTGTAAACGGAGTGAAATACAGTGCATGATTATCTTTAACTAATGTCTGCCAGAAAACTTCTTTGTTTTTGGCTGTTTCCTTTTTTCTTGCAAAAAATAGCTATCTGTGAACTATTATAATCAATAATTCTAAAAAAACTCAAACTGCCCATGAACAACAGAAAAAAAGACCATATCAATCAAGCTTTCCATGCCCGGGTAGAAAAGGTAGATGCCGACCAAAGATTTAATTATGAACCGCTTTTGGCGGCACATCCTGTGGGGAAATTAACCCCTTTTTCCTTTGCAGGAAAAACCATGCGATTACCCCTATGGATCAGCAGTATGACGGGCGGTACTCCCCAGGCTGGAGTCATCAATCGTAATTTGGCGCGAGCGTGCAATGAGTTTGGATTGGGTATGGGACTGGGTTCATGCAGAATTCTGCTGGAAGATGAACGGCACTTAGGCGATTTTGACCTGCGTCATATTATTGGTGAAGAGTCTCCTTTTTATGCCAATTTGGGGATCGCACAGTTGGAACATCTCATAGAAGAGAAGGCTGTGGATAAAATTTCAAAGTTGATGGATCGCTTACAAACCGATGGAATCATAATTCACGTTAATCCTCTGCAAGAAGCTTTTCAACCTGAAGGAGATGTTTTCAAACGTCCACCATTAGATACAATCCAGGAATTTTTGGAAATCATTAACACTCGTGTAATAGTAAAAGAGGTGGGGCAGGGGATGGGTCCTGAAAGCATTAAACGACTCTTGCATCTACCCATTGAAGCTATTGAGTTTGGAGCATTAGGTGGAACAAATTTTACCTTATTGGAATTGCTAAGAAGGAAAGATGAAGATATAACCGCTTTTGAAGCGTTCGGAAAAGTAGGGCACACAGCCGAAGAGATGACACAGATGATCAACGAGGTTGTTTCAAAATCTAATATGCATTCATGTAAACAACTGATTATTTCAGGTGGGATCACACATATATTGGATGGATATTATCTGCAGCAAATAAGTAAACTCACTTCAGTGATAGGTATGGGCTCTGCACTTTTAAAAGTTGCATCAGGAAAGTATGAAGAGCTAAGAATCTATCTCCAACAAGTGGAAAGAAGCTATCAACTGGCCTTAGCTTATCTGAAAGTTAGGAATAACATTTAATCAAATAATTCCATGGAAATTGTAAAAGGTTTTTCAAAGCTTAGCCTAAAAGAGAAAATAAAATTTATTCAAGATAACGTACCGATGGTTGCTGATGTGGCGAAAACCACCAGCCATTATCGTCATGAAACGGCTCAGAGTGTTTTTGATAACTTTTCAGAAAACACATTGAGCAACTTCTACTTGCCTTATGGTGTGGCACCCAACTTTCTTATCGATGGGGAAATGTATATTTTGCCTATGGTTATTGAAGAAAGCTCCGTAGTGGCTGCAGCTTCAAGAGCTGCTGCATTTTGGGCAAACCATGGAGGATTTAAAACTACGGTTCACGACTCTTTAAAAATTGGACATATTTGGTTTCAATGGAACGGCGAAGCCGATATATTACAAAACCACGCACCTGCACTACAAACATATTTAAAAGCATCAGTAACGGAGATTACGCAACGAATGGAGCAAAGAGGGGGTGGAATTAAAAATATCCAATTCATGCAACAACCCGAACTGACCAATGTATGGCAAATGCAAGTCTCTTTCAAAACAGCCGACAGTATGGGTGCCAACTTCATAAACACCTGTTTGGAAGCAATGAAAGAGCCGTTGATCAATTATTTTGCTGAGCAAAAATTACCCGCACCAGAAATCATTATGGGCATACTCTCTAATTACACACCCAACTGCTTGGTCAGTTGTGAAGTAAGTTGCAAAGTAGAGCAATTAGCTCCTTACGCTGTTGGGCTGTCGCCCCAAGAGTTTGCACAACGCTTCCAATTGGCAATGGATATTGCATACCACAACACACACCGTGCAGTCACGCACAACAAAGGAATCTACAACGGAATAGATGCCGTAGTGCTGGCTACAGGCAATGATTTTAGAGCTGTGGAAGCAGCAGGTCATGCTTACGCTTCGCGTGATGGACAGTACCGTTCTTTATCGAAATGTGAAATTACAAAAGAAGGAGAATTTAAGCTATCTCTCACACTTCCATTGGCATTGGGCACTGTAGGCGGATTGACCCGTTTGCATCCATTGGCTGCTTTATCCATGGAGATTTTACAAAATCCATCGGCTGAAGAGCTTATGAGCATAGTAGCTTCAGCCGGCTTAGCCAATAATTTTGCAGCAGTAGCTTCATTGGTAACCACCGGTATCCAAAAAGGACATATGAAACTGCATCTATCCAATATCCTTACCGGTTTTAATGCTACGCCTGAAGAGAGAGAAAGAACTGAAGCTTATTTTTCGGACAAAACCGTTAGTATCCAAAAGGTGAGAGAGTTTTTAAAACGATAAATAGTCTTCGCAATAAAACGGCAAATACTGCGTTACTCTCGTTTTTGAAACAGTCATTTACCAAAGTAAACTCCTTAATTTCAAAAACTTCGAAAGCCTTGTCTTTGCCCTTTTCTTGTCAAAGACACTCAAATACAAGAGTTTTCTGGCAGACACTAAATAGTCTTTGTATTACTCAAAAACAAAAAGTTTTCTGACAAACATTCAAAAGATAAGCATCAGAATGTACAATTTACATAAACTATGAAGAAATTTCACGCCCATGGCAAACTATTAATAACCGGCGAATACTTGGTTCTGAAAGGAGCTTTGGCGTTGGCTGTGCCACTTAACAAAGGACAAACACTCTCAGTTGAACCATCCAAAGAACCCGGGCTCAACTGGCGTGCCGAAACTCCCAATGGTGTATGGTTTGAAGTGAAATTCGACCATAAATTAGCTGTTCAAAAATCTACCGATCACAAAAAAGCGGAGAATTTACAACTAATCCTACAAAAATCGGTGGAGCAAAATCCAGATATTCAAGAAAAACTAAATCAGAGTGCTGTGACCACTATGCTTGAATTTGATCCCAATTGGGGGTGGGGCAGCAGCTCCACGCTTTTGCATCTTTTGGCTCAGTGGCTAAAAATTGATCCTTATCAACTGATGGATAAAACGATTGGAGGCTCCGGATACGATATTGCTTGTGCCGGCGCGAATCAACCCATTTTCTATCTTCGCACAAAAGGTGAATCTCCACAAATAAAAACAGCCCACTTCAATCCTCCATTTATTCATCAAATGGGAATTGTCTATCTCAACAAAAAGCAAAGTTCCTCCACTCAAGTGAAATCGTTTTTGGAATCAGCATCGCATAATGAGAATTTGGTGGAAGAAATATCAATTTTGTCCAAAGAGTTTGCAACAGAACAAAAGATAAACAGATTTATGAGCCTTATGCATCAACATGAAAAGATAATTGCAATAGCTACCGGTCTCACTCCTGTTCAAGAGCTTTTATTTCCGGATTACAACGGAGCGATAAAGTCATTAGGTGCTTGGGGTGGAGATTTTGCTCTTTTTCTTTCGGAGAAAAATTTTGGGACCAATAAAAAATGGTTTCAATCAAAAGGATATCCGGTGGTTATGCCCTTTGAAGAAGTAATTTTAAACAGACAAATAATGTAATGCTATGTCACAATCTGATTTTCAGCACAACAAAGAAATCATACTGAGAGATTATCTGGCTTTGGAAAGAACCCGACTTGCCAATGAACGGACGCTATTCTCTTATATACGCACTGCTCTCTACCTCACTTTGGGAGGAATCGCATTTATGGAGATGGAAGATTTTAAATCCATCAAATGGCTGGCTCCGATATGCTTTATATTGAGCGTTGTGATACTGTTGACGGGTATTATCAAATACTTTCTGATGAAAAGAAGATTGAAGAAATTCTATGCTACCTCCCACTCTCTGAAAACTCACATCGAACCATAAAGAAGATGGACTGTTTTATGATGTAGCTAATAATTCATATAAATAGTCCGCTTGCGCCAATTTGTAATTGGTTAGCACTGTGGAATAAAATCTGTGATTTTAATACAAAGTATTATTCCACAGGGTGAATGCTGCGAAGCAGAAAGAATTTAAAGAAGAAAAAGCACACTATGACCAATATAAATAATCAAGAAATAACCGTAGAGTGGAAAAGCCCTTCCAACTTAGCCATCGTCAAATATTGGGGAAAGAAGGATATTCAAAAACCATTGAATCCCAGTATCAGTTTTTCATTAAAAAATGCGGTAACCACAACCCGTGTAACTGCAAAACCATCGGATCAGGGAGGTTTTACTTTCTCTTTAGATGGAAACAAAAAAGAGACATTCAATGAAAAAGTTGCCAATTTGCTTAAAATGGCAACGTCCACACTTCCATTTATTGCCACGCACCATCTTACCATAGAAAGTTCGAATACCTTCCCTCACTCATCGGGCATAGCCTCATCGGCAAGTAGTATGAGTGCGCTGGCTCTCTGTTTGACCGATTTGCAGCGAATGATTAATAACGAAGCAGACCACAATTTAGACCTCCGGAAGGTATCCGAATTGGCACGTCTGGGATCAGGAAGTGCAGCACGTTCCCTGTATGGAGGGTGGACAATATGGGGAGAAACTCCAACCATTGCAAACAGCAGTAACTATTATGCAGTAGAACTTCCCGCTATTCACCCCGGCTTTATGCAGATAACCAATGCCATACTAATCATTGAGCCTAAAAGTAAAAAAGTGAGCAGTAGCCAAGGGCATGCATTAATGAATAATCATCCTTACGGAGCGGCTCGCATCCAACAGGCAAATGACAACGCACTGCAGCTATTGGAGGTATTACGATCAGGCGACTGGAATCAGTTTTTCGAAATAGCCGAAAATGAAGCTCTTTCGTTGCACGCACTGATGATGAGCTCCAATCCCGGCTTCACCCTCCTTCATCCCAACAGTTTAAAAGTAATTGAAGAGGTTAGAAAAGCTCGTATTGAGCAGAATCTACCTGTTGGATTTAGCATGGATGCCGGCCCAAATGTGCATCTGCTCTATCCGAAATGTGAGGAGAAAAAGATTTTACCATGGATAAAAAACAGGATAAAACCACTCTGTTATCAACAACAAATAATTTTTGATCAATTGGGAGATGGACCAGAAAGAACGGATATTTATGAACTTTAAAAAGTCTGAAGGGTTAATTACCGATGAAGTTGAATGCTTGGAAAAGTGTTTGAACAATAAATTATTAACTTTGTCGAATCTTAAGAGAACATTTCCATTCAGTAAAGATTGAAATTATTATTAATAAATTCTATGTCAGCAAATAAAGGAACTCTAAACAATCCGTTCTATTCCAAAATAATGCTTTTTGGTGAATACAGTATCATTTGTGGATCAATGGCATTAACCATTCCATACAGCCATTTTAATGGATCGTTGAATTTCATCAATAAGAATCAATACACCGATCTGGATTTTGCACGGCGCAGTAATAAGCAGCTACGTGAATATTATCAACAATATCTTCAACCCATTGCAGAGAAAGGCGGCTTACCGGAAAAATTTAATCACAAACTGTTTGGAAAGGAGATTGACGAAGGATTGTATTTCGAATCTTCTATTCCTGAAGGATATGGCTTGGGAAGCAGTGGCGCGTTGGTTGCCGCACTCTATCATAGATATGTGGAAAATGGAAAGAGTTCCTCTCGTCCATCTGCCTCGCAACTGGATATTCCCAAATTAAAAAGAGATTTGGCTATTTTAGAATCTTGGTTTCATGGCACCAGTTCCGGCATAGATCCTCTGATTTGCTATATGCGACACCCTATATTTATTAAAGAGGATCAAACTATCCTCCCCATAGATATACCGCGCTACAATTTAACTTCCGACGATGCTATTTTTCTGATAAACAGTGGAAAATCCATAAAAACAGCTCCATTAGTGGATCAATTTATAACAGATTGTGAGGATTCTGAATTTAAAAACAGAATTATCAATGAATACATACCGTTGAATAACAGTTGTATTCAATCTCTCATTGATGCCGATATCGAGAAGTTTGCAAAAGAGGTACGTAACCTCTCTACGTTTCAAGCAACCTATTTCAAACGGATGATTCCGCCCACATTGGAAATGGAATGGATGCATGGAATAACCACAGGAAAATATACACTAAAACTTTGTGGATCGGGCGGCGGCGGATTTGTTTTAGGGTTCACGCATCATTATAAAGAAGTTAGAGATTGGTTTTCAGAGAAGGGAATAGAGATAATTCCGGTGTATCAGTATGAAACTAATTGAAGGGAATTGAAACTTGGATAGAAAACAGGTGTGGTCTAACCATTCTTTTTCATTTTTTTAATGTCTGCTTCCAGCTCTTTCAAGCTCTCTTCCTTCTCAATGGTTTTTTGTCGATGTTTAAACTTCTCGTATTCTTCTTCTGATTTATTTAAAGCCATTTTATGTGATATCTTGCCTGCGTGAGTGAGTAATTCTCTGCCGTTCAATTGCAGAATACTATCGAGCCGTTCTATCCAATCTTTCATATACATTGGCGTTTGCTGCTGTGCCATTGTTTCTGCGTATGCTAAATATTGCTCCACCAACAAGCCTAAAAGCTTTATTTCGTCTTCATTCAAGTAATTTTCAGCAATGCTTACTTCAGCTTTCTTTATCGAAACTTCTTGCTTTTTATCATACGATTGCATTCCCATCAAAGGCAGAGAAGCATCTACACGCCTATACACTAATTCTGCTGCGGTTTGTTGGCTTATTGCCCAAAGCAGTTTGTTTTGTACTACTTTGAAAAACTCAATAGTTTTTTCATCTTTTGGGTCATAATCGATACTGGTGGTATAGATGTCTTTTATTTTTTGATAAAAGAATTTTTCCGACAGACGTATTTCGCGAATACGCTCTTGCAGTTCGTTAAAATAATTCATTGAACTGCCCGATTTGAAGCGATCATCATTGAGCGCAAAGCCTTTGATAATGTATTCTTTTAAACGTTGTGTAGCCCAAATACGGAATTGTGTACCTTGTTGCGATTTTACCCTATAACCTACAGAAATGATAACATCTAAATTGTAACCTTTTACTTCGCGTTCTTGCATTTTGCCCGGAATTGCACCGTGTTGAGTGGTTGTCCGGAAATTCCGGACAACCACTCTTTCATCCAGTTCACCTTCTTTAAAGACGTTGCCAATGTGTTCCGATATGGTACGTTTATTTTTTCCAAACAATTGTCCCATCTGAGTCTGTGTAAGCCAAACCGTTTCATTCTCTAAGCGCACATCTATTTTGATGTTGCCATCGGGGTTTTGGTATATCAGAATTTCGCTGTTCATATAATTACTATTTAAAAAAAAAGGTTATAAGGAGATTTCTATTTTTTTAATGTATGCTGTCATGTGCCGGTAATTATTCATTCTTTTACAATCTCGATAATGTTGTTAATCTCTAAAGTGTCAGGAATGTTTTGATTGGTTACGTAATAATTTTCAAATACAAAGTCGCCTAATTCATTACATTTTTTTATTACAGTTTCGATAAGTGTTCCCACAGCTACGTCCATTGGTACCAAAGTTGTCACTCCGACATGTTTTTCGGAGTGGTCAACGGATTCCACTATAGAATTCATCTCTTTGGCCACAAAGTTTAGCTCTTTCTCTATTATGTTTTTTTGAGAGGTGGTGAATGCTTTGTCCGATGTAGGCAGCACAAGAAAATAATATCGTAGTTTATCTTTAAGTCCACCGAGGCCACTTGAGATAAAACCCGTACTTTGGTCAGTCAGTGTGCTTTCAAGAAACATCTTGCACTCCTGTAATGCCAGAGCAGTCCATTGCTTCAGATCTTTGTCAGGATGTTTATAATATTTTTCAATTTGTCTGAAAGCAGTAATCGTACCCAAATGCGCCAACAAAGTCAATACTTTTTTCTTTGCTTCTATCGGCAAGCTGGTGTCAAATAAGAAGTTAGCTAAATCTAAGGTTTCTTTTTCGGTTAGTTCACCTCTGGTAAATGAATGGGAGTAGTCGATGTATTCTTTTTGTGTTTGAATATTAATTCCTTCCTCCACTATGTCATATTTGTCGGGGATATTTTTTAAGAATTCTCGTATGTCTTTATTTTTGTTTGTCATGATTGGGTGTGATTTTTTTGCTTGCGCAACAGATTATCCCATTAGATATTTAGGGATTGTGCCGAAATAACTTGACGCTTTTAACTTGCTCTTTTGTCCTTTAACTTCCTTGAAAATTCATTAAATAGCCCGCTATTAGCAGAATTTTCAAGTCGTTAACGAACAAAACAGCTTCGTTTCAAACAATCAACTTATTTTATTACAAACCATTTAGTTGATTTTCTTGTGTCCAGAAAATTATACTAATTATTCATGCAACATTTTTTATATTTTAATCCACTGCCACAAGGGCAATTATCATTTCTTCCGATTTGAACTTCTTTCTTTATCGGTGTTCTAAAATTTTTCTTTTTAGGTTCTTTGTACCCAAATGTTTTGGGATTTAGCATATATTCGAGGTCCGATATATCTTCCGGTTCATCTGGTTCTATACCACAAATAAATTTCCAGTTATTGTCTTCACAAATTTGAGCAAGTTCTCCGGCTCGTTCCTGGTTTTGCACCCTAATAATAATTGGTTTCCCGGGATCTCCTAATTTTTTCATTCTTATTCAATTATTAATTCAATAATTTTACAATCTAACGATGTAGTCTTTA
>JAQVGF010000218.1 GCA_028696875.1 Dysgonamonadaceae bacterium | reverse complement strand
GTGTAACCCCTGCTTATCATATGCACAAAAAATATTGGAATTCAATTGAAATAGCGGGCGATATGCCCGATGAAGAGATAAAGAAATGGATTTATCACTCAATTGAAGAAGTTGTGAAAAAGATGCCAAAGAAAAAGCAACAGGAATATTATGGAACATCTGAGTAAAGATAGGGTTGTAATCTCGTTGGATGAGACTTCTTCTACCAACTTAGAGTTGAGAAACATGCAAAAGATGACTCCTCAACCGGAAGGATCGCTCGTAATGACCGATTTTCAAACCCAAGGACGAGGACATGCAGGCAATAGTTGGTTTTCAGGCCGGGGGCAAAATTTGTTGTTTAGCTTCTTAATATACCCTCATTTCGTTTTTGCGAAAGAACAATTTATTATTTCTCGTATTGTATCCTTAGCATTAAAAAAAATCCTGGATCGCTTCACTCCAAATATCACTATCAAATGGCCCAACGATATCTATTGGAACGACAAAAAGATTGCCGGAATACTTATTGAAAATAGCTTGATCGGTCCGCGCATCGATTTCTCCATTGTGGGCATAGGATTGAATGTGAATGAGGAAAAGTTTCCGGACGAATTGCCCAACCCTGTTTCTTTGAGACAGATAACAGGGCATTCGTATAACCGCGACAATCTGTTGAATGACTTTTTCAAGGAGTTTTTTCTTCTCTATCGACGGTTGCAAAATGGTGAAGTAAGCATGATTGAGAAAGAATACATGATACAACTTTACCGAACGGATAATTTCTATTGGTTCGAAGATAAAACTGAACGTTTTAGAGCCAAAATAAAAAATGTGTTGCCCTCCGGGCATTTGGTTTTGGAAACACACATTGACAAAGAAGAACGAATATATGCCTTCAAAGAAGTGTCTTTTATTCCGGAATATTAAAGAGAAAAGTATGATTTTAATACAACTTTTCGAATTGAACGAACACTACCCCATCGACAATTCTTTAATATGACATTTTATTGATATTTTTGTAAAGACAATTAACACGAAATATAATTTATTATGACAAAATACAGGCGAATTTTATTGAAACTGAGTGGCGAATCGCTCATGGGTGAAAAACAGTATGGCATTGACAAAAATCGATTGAATGAGTATGCTCAACAGATCAAAGAGATTGCCGAAATGGGTGTTGAAATAGGCATTGTTATTGGTGGAGGAAATATATTTCGCGGATTAAGCGGAACATCGAAAGGGTTCGATCGGGTGAAAGGCGACCAAATGGGTATGCTTGCCACTGTGGTCAATAGCTTGGCTTTAAGCTCAGCTCTTTCTGCAATAGGTCAGGCCAATCAGGTTTACACGGCTATCCGTATGGAACCTATTGGAGAATATTACACCAAATGGAAAGCCATTGACTCGCTCAATAAGGGTCAAATAGCGATAATTTCCGGAGGAACCGGAAATCCGTTTTTTACTACTGACACTGCTTCTGTTTTGCGCGCAATTGAAATTGAAGCCGATGTGTTTCTCAAAGGCACACGTGTAGACGGCGTCTACACAGCCGATCCTGAAAAAGATCCTGCAGCCACAAAATTTGATAAAATTTCGTTTGACGAAATTTATGAGCGCGGTCTTAAAATAATGGACCTCACTGCCACCACTATGAGTAATGAGAATGGGTTGCCGCTCGTGGTATTCGATATGGACAGAGTTGGGAATCTGAAAAAAGTAATCTTAGGCAAAAACATTGGCACCCTCGTTTATCCAATCCAAAACGAAAAGTAAAGTTCGGTTTTTAGTTTATATTGTCAATTAAATTTCCTATTTTTGTTTATAATACATAAAAAATAAATCCTATGATAGACATTCAAAGCTTAGAAAAAGAAATTGAAGGAAAAATGGAGTCAACGCTTGAGTATCTCGAAGATACTTTGTCGCGTATTCGCGCCGGAAGAGCCAATCTACATATCCTCGACAATGTAAGAATAGATTATTATGGAACACAATCTCCTCTAACGAGTGCTGCAACAGTTTCTACACCCGATGCAAAATCAATTCTTATCCAACCTTGGGAAAGATCTATGTTGAAAATAATTGAAAAAGCAATTTTAGACTCCGATGTGGGCATCACTCCCGAAAATAACGGTGAAGTGATACGTTTGGGAATCCCACCGTTGACTGAAGAACGACGCAAACAGCTTGTGAGACAAATAAAGCAAGAAGCTGAAGATGCAAAAATAAGTATTCGAAACTTCCGACGCGAAGGAATGGATGCCATCAAAAAAGGTGTTAAAGATGGTTTGCCAGAAGATACAGGTAAAAATGCCGAAGTTTCTTTACAAAAATTGCACGATAAGTACATCAAGTTGATCGATGATGCTTTTGAAGTAAAGGAAAAAGAAGTCCTTACGGTATAAGTAACGAACTACAAAAAAGGAAAGGAGGACGATACTTTTCCTTTTTTTATTTTTAAGCGCATGAAAGGATTGGTAATTAAGACTACAGGCAACACTTATTTAGTAAGAACGGAAAACGGACAAAATATTGAATGCCGGGCAAAAGGTCGTTTTCGATTGGAGGGCATTCGTAGTACGAATCCTGTTGTGGTGGGCGATAACGTAAAAATTGATTTCAATCCTGATTCAACCTCTTACATTACAGAAATTGCTGATCGAAAGAACTACATTGTTCGTCGTGCCTCTAATTTATCCAAACACGCACATATTTTAGCTGCCAATATCGATCTAACATTGCTTTTTGTAACCATAAAGTCTCCTGATACAACAACAGTTTTTATAGATCGCTTTTTGGTTACGGCTGAAGCATATAGTGTTCCGGTTTGTCTTGTTTTCAATAAGATCGATTTGTATGATGAAGATGATATGGAGTATTTGGATGCACTCGTTCATCTTTATAAGACCGTCGGATATCGATGTCAAAAACTTTCATTGATAAACGGCACAGGCGTTGACGAATTAAAAGCTCTTATCAAAGATAAAATCACTTTGTTGGCAGGCCATTCGGGCGTTGGAAAATCGTTGTTCATCAATGTGATTACCGGTGAAGAAACGCAGAGAATAGGTGACATATCCACTTATCATCAAAGGGGTACACACACCACCACTTTCTCCGAAATGATAGAATTGGACGAAGGAGGTTTTCTAATTGATACTCCGGGCATAAAAGGATTTGGGAACATTGATATGACTCCCGAAGAAGTATCACATTATTTTCCTGAAATATTTAAGTTTTCAAAAAAATGTTATTACAATAGCTGCATGCACATTAACGAACCCCGATGTGCCGTTCTTGAAGCTGTAGAAAATCATTACATCAGTAATAGCCGATACCATTCGTATCTAAATATTTTGGAAGATGTGGGAAAAGAGGG
>JAQVGF010000217.1 GCA_028696875.1 Dysgonamonadaceae bacterium | reverse complement strand
CCCAATCTGATAATGTTCTTTGGTCTTAATTACTGAAAGTATATCGTTGTCATTTTTCACTTGCTTTATCGGTAGTAAAAGCAATTTATTCTTGAGCATATTTTCAACAATCATCTCCTTGGTTACCACATGAACATCTTTTTTTAAATAGACATCCATATTCTCTGCACGCGATATTTCATATATATAATAATCGCTTATGTTTCTCTCTTTCGTCAATTCCATAGCTTTCGTACATAAATTGCGCCAACCTAATTGATTGTTCAATTGCGGCATGGTGCATCCTAAAACAAAAATGCTCAATAATAACCCCAAAGACATGGAGTATATAGCTTTATATGTTTCTCTTTTTCTATAGAGGAAAAATATAATAACTAATCCGGTAATTGTTAAAATTGTTGCAGCTATATAAATTAAAGGCATTGCTAAGTAAGCTGTTTTATTCATATTACTCAGATAGACAATAACAGGAAGTGCTGTTACAAGACTCATTGCCGGAATAGCCAAAGATGCTCTAATCCATTTGTTTTGGATGTTGAAGTGTTTCAGAAGCAAAGCTGTTAAGAATATGAACGACGGTATAGCCGGAAGAAAGTATATCTCTATTTTAGAACTAATAATAGAGAGAAATCCAAATGAGGAAAGGACTATTATTGCAAAGAAAAGTTCAATATCACTTTTTATTTTTCTTTTATATAGACTTGCTACCAAAAGTCCAATTGCCAATAACGACCAAGGCGCAATGGAGTACCATATTGATATTGCATAATAGTAGAAAGGCTCTTTATGATGATAAGAATTTATTCCTCTTTCCACTGTTTGATGTACAAGTAGGTTGTTTAAATATTCATTACCGCCTTCTATATAAACCCCCGTAAACCATATTATAACACCTGCAAGAATGATAAGTAAACTCTTCCATCCCCAATATTTTTTAAATGTGTGAATCTTTTTTCTGAATATCAGAAATAGTGTGGTTGAAATCAAAGGAATCAAAATACCTATGGGTCCTTTAGAAAAAAGAGCGAGAAAAACATAAATCGGAAATAGATACGTATCGCGTGGATGGTTTTCTCTTTTGTATATCTTATAAAACGTATAAAGTGAAAGCGTGATAAACATAACCATAAGCATGTCCATACGCACAAATATTGTAAGTCCTATAAATAATCCGGAAGTCATTAACATAAGAATGCCTGCATTCTCATTTTCTTCATTTTCGGAAATTTCTTTTTCCCTGTTTGACATACGCATCCATTTTGTCATCGTTACTAATGTTATAAGTGCAGGAATAAACGATAACATTGATAGATACCACATACGATGTCCGTTGAGCAGCACTTTTCCCAACATCATTAACCAAAAATGCAAAGGAGGTTTGTCTGCATAAATTTCACCTTGATTGGTGAAAGTAAATACATCGCCGTTAACTAAGGCTTCATCCACAATACTTAAATAACGTAATTCGTTGTTAGGCGTAAAATCGCGCATTATCATTATTGGCAAAAGTGCAATAAACCAAATGAGAATGAGATATATCTGTTTATTTTTCATTTAAGTCTAATTTCTTATTCTTACTTCCAATAGTTAAGTTCCGAATATAAGCTACAAAGCCGAATGATTGTCCGAGCAACAGAACCGGATCGAGACGAAAAATGGCATAGGCAATAATGGTAAATGAACCAATCAAACTGATAATCCAAAAGCCGGTAGGTAAAGTTGATTCGTGGCGATATGCAGAGTAAATGAACTGATATAAGAAACGTAACGAAAACATTATTTGTCCGGCAGAGCCAAAAATCAATAACCACAACGGAATATCTTTGTTCTGAAAAAAAGTGTTCGTAAACACCGATAAATCACGCAGCATTATCACCGTAACAGCGATAGGAGTTGCCAACAAAAGAACTTTGAATATTACTGCTATCTTTTTCCAAAGTCCTTGCATGCTTAGATTCCACAAATAGATATAGTAAGATAGGTATTGCCCTAAAATAATAGCAAAATCGTCACGCAAAACGCCATAAATAAAAAGTAAAAAAGATCCCAGAATACTTAATATCCAAAAGGCCGGTGGAGAAAGTACTTTCTTAGCTTTTTCGGTAACAATCCATTGATAAAGGATGCGCGCAGAAAAGAACAGTTGAGCGGTAAAGCCAATTGCATAAATCCAAAAATGGGTTACTTGCATTACTCCTCTAAATTATTATTATTAACTGTATAGTTTATATATCTTTTTTTCATCCATCTATAAGCAAAGCAATCAATAAATGGGCCCGTTAATCGATTCCACAAATGATATTTTGATTCTCCCGCAAAACGAGGATAATGACGCACAGGAATCTGTTGTACTTTTCTGTTTTGCAACAGAATTAATGCAGGCAAGAAACGATGCATTCCATTAAACAGAGGAATGCGTTTGGCTAAATCGGTGTGCATCACTTTCAAGGGACATCCTGTATCCGACACTCCGTCTTTGGTCATCATCCGGCGAAAACTATTGGCAATATTAGATTGCAGTTTTTTGAAAAAAGAATCTTTCCGGTTTGCTCTAATACCTGTAACTAATCCATAATCATCAATATCCTCAAGTAACAGGTTGAAATCTTCAGGGTCGGTTTGCATATCGGCATCCATATAACCCACATAATCAGAAAAAGTATAATCAATTCCGGCTTTGAGTGCAGCGCTAAGCCCTCCATTCTTCTCCAAACTTATATAAAAAAAATGATTGTTGCGCCCACATACCTCGCGAATACGGTTCAAACTATCGTCTGTTGAACCATCGTTTATGAAAACTACACATGTGGAGTACGAAGATTGTGGCAGAAAAAGTTGCAATTTTTTTTCCAAAGGAAAAATATTAGCTTCTTCATTATACTCAGGTATAAGAATTGTAAACCTATAATGACGAGTTCTGTTTTTATTTGTGTTCTTCACAACAGTAGAATAAGTAATTTGTTTTTTTGTAAACAAAGATCCAAAGAATTGGTTTAAAATATTCTTTGAACTTCGATAATTTGATATTCAAAGATAATTGAATATTTTGAGAATTTTAGGATGTTTTTTTAAATTAACATTATCCCTTTTACAAAAGTGCTTCCAAAAGCCATTCCTGCATGATAAGCCGGCTCAGGATTGATTATCGGAAAGGATTTTAGCGTAGTCAATAAACTCACGGTAATGCGGATAAAGGTTATCGAAAGTGTTGTCTTGCAGCACAGTAGAGCCTTTCGCTTCTGCCGATTCTTTTGAGAGAGATATCGCTGTAGTAACTTACTTTATAAACCGCATAGGAAGTTGTTCAAACTGTTGTTCCTGTTTTATAAGCTTAGGGTTTGTAATGAAATAAGTTGACTGTTTAAA
>JAQVGF010000216.1 GCA_028696875.1 Dysgonamonadaceae bacterium | reverse complement strand
TCGTCCGGAGACCACAACCTCATATCTTCAGGCATTGGAACTTCTACAGGAACGTTATTTATCGATTGAGCAGTGGCAACGATACGATTTCCATCTTTTACTTTAACCACAACTTTATTTGATGTATTTTTACTATTTGCGAACGCCTCAACTTGCAATATCTTCGAGTCAATATCAGGTGTAATTTTTATATTTTCGATATAATGGTCAGGAACCGGTTCAATCCATACTGTTTGCCAAATACCGCTTACGGGTGTGTACCATATTCCTTCGGGTTTATTAACCTGTTTTCCTCTTGGCTGAAAGCCTTCATCGGTTGGGTCCCACACTTTCACGACCAACTTATTGGCGCCGCCATTTTTTAAAGTCGGTGTAATATCAAAGCTAAAAGGCGCATAACCACCGGTGTGTTGACCAACTTTCACATCGTTCACCCACACATCGGCTTTCCAATCAACTGCTCCAAAGTGGAGCAAAACCTTATTGTTTCTCCATTTAGAAGGGACCGTAAATTTACGCTGATACCAAAGTTCATTCTCTTTTCCCAACATTTTCTGCACTCCTGAAAGACTTGATTCAACAGCAAACGGAACCAAAATTTCTCCGTCAAAATTGGATGGTACTTGCTGCCCTGCAGGAAGTATGGCGTAATTCCATAATCCATTTAAGTTTTGCCATTCGGCACGCTCCATAATTGGACGTGGGTATTCCGGCAATACATTATTCACATCAATTTGTGATGCCCATTTTGTTTTGATTTTATCACCGGCAGGATGCCATTGGGCGAAGATTGATAAGTTTAAAAAGAAGGTCAAAAATAAAAAAGTAGTTGTTCTCATTTCAATATTTAAAACGTGATTATTCAATAAATGTCAATTCAAAATATGATCCCACTCCGAAAAGTCAATCTCACTCATTTATACCTCTGAATCTGAAGAGAACTCTTGGAGAGAGCTGGTTATTAGGCTCTTCCCTCAGGGACAATGAGTATAAAAAAGTCTAATAATCAGTATTGGAATGTTTTCGGAGTGGGTTCAAATATGACGTTTTTTTGTCAATTCATTAAGTCATCAAATCCTATACCCTTCACTATACTCTTTTGTCAAAAGTTTATCGGCTTCCGGATCATCCACAAACTTCTCTGCATCTGGATTCCATTTAATTGGACGTTTTAGTTCGTATGCAATGTTGCCTAAAGTGCAAACTGTACAAGAACGATGTCCAATTTCAACAGGAACAACCGGATCGGTATGGTTTTGAACCGCTTCAATAAAATTTTGAAGATGTGGAACTTTTGTTTCATATGCTCCTTCATCTGCTGACGTTTTGGTTGGCAATAAACTATCGTCCGATGCAAGAAAGTGACCACGAGAAATCTCTATCCAACCTTTGTCGCCCCAAAATTTTACACCTTTGGTTTGCTGTTCGTTAAAAGGTTCTTCGGTCATCACTGTGCCGTTTGCATATTTGTAGGTAAGGAATTGTCTGTTTTCGTATCCGGCGGGAATAATTTCTATTGGTCCGCTTTCATCCATTTCTAATGCCCACTGTGCAATATCAAACATGTGAGCACCCCAATCGGTCGTAAACCCTCCGCCCAACTCTTTGTACCAGCGCCATGCACCCCAAAATTGTTCATTTTGCTCGGGATCTAACGATATGGGCGGATTCAGTTCCGAATTGTAATGAACGAAAGGAGAAGGACCCAACCACATTGCCCAATTTAAATTGCCCGGAACGTTTTCTTCGGGAAGATCGTAGGGTACCGGAGGTCCGCCAACGTGAGCATTTATGCGCTCAATTTTTCCGATTCTTCCTTCCTGGACCATTTTTACGGCGTGTTGAAAGTTTGTATCGGAGCGTTGCTGACTTCCTACTCCCAAGATTACATTGTTCTTTCTTACGGCTTTTACCAATTCCTGACCCTCTTTTATTGTAAAAGTTAATGGTTTTTCCAGATAAATATTTTTCCCGGCATTGCAAGCATCAATTGCCATAAAGGCGTGCCAATGATCGGGCGCTGCAATAACCACTGTATCAATATCTTCACGAACTAACAAATCGTGATAATCTTCATACACATCAACGTTGATCTCTTTCTCAACATTGGAATAGTAGTCATTTACACGCTTTAAAAAACGTTCGTTTTTAATGCCATATACATCGCTTCCGGCAACAACTTCTACATTGGGCATTTTGATGAACCCATTGAGCAAATACATGGATTGCTGACCCAGCCCAATAAAACCTAATCGAATAATCTTATCGTTACTCGATTTCTTTGAATCGCTTTTACAGGATGATAAAAAGTGAGGAAAAACTAATGCTCCTGCGGCACCAATAGTGGCTGTTTTAAGAAAACCTCTTCGCGTTAATTTTGTCATAGTGGATTGATATTAAAAATTAAAAAATTACACATTTTGGAGTAAAAGCAAATATAAACATTTTTAAAACAATTTTGCGCTAATAAGGGTGTTTTTTAGTAAAATATGGAAGAATTCTTTTTGTTAATTTACAAAAACCTTCAATTCATATGAAATTGGTTCTATAACTACCAATCCTGAAAGGATTGTATGTTTATAGCACTGATAACAGAAACTATGGTGCGACCACTATCGAGGTGGTCGAATATGTATATTCGCAAGTAATGCTATAAACATGTGACTTTTAGATGTCACGCAATGCAATAGATTTGATTTGAATGTTACGATATGAATAAGGTAATAAGGTTTGTTTTGTTGGAGATGTTCTCCTGTTACTAAGTACCCACGATTTTTAATCGAACATCAAGTATAATAACTTAAAGGTTAAAAACTTACACTCTTATTTATCTTTATGCCATCTGACAAAGATAAAGAACGAAACTTTTCTTCAATTAAATTTCTTAACACTCTAATATATAATGAGATGAACTTTAGTTATAGGGAAAATCGATATATTAAAAGCACATTGCGGCTCCTGTCCGCATTGTGCATAAAAAGTAGAATATAGACAGTGCGGTTTGGAACCGCAATGTCCGATTTTGTACACATGTTTAGAAAACAATTTGACGGTGAATTCGTAGAAGTGGAATCAGTGTGTCCGCCAATATTTTAATAAAAAGTGCCATTGTAGGGGCAAATCCGCGTGTCTGCCCGTAATTAATCGGTTTGATAATATAATATCAAGTCAGCAGATGTAAAAACACAAAAAAAGGTGTTTATAATTTTCATTATAAACACCTTATTATTGTCGGGGTACCAGGATTCGAACCTGGGACCTCCTGCTCCCAAAGCAGGCACACTAACCGGACTGTGCTACACCCCGAGTGATTTGTTTCAAACCGGGTGCAAATTTAGACAAAATTACATTACAAACAAAATATTTGATTTGATTTG
>JAQVGF010000215.1 GCA_028696875.1 Dysgonamonadaceae bacterium | reverse complement strand
TTCCGGAGAGAACATGTATGCCAAAGAAAGCGAGTTTGTGATGTTTTAGAGGATTATAATCTGAAGAAGAGATCGTTTTCCCGCTTTTTTCGTTGACCCATCCTTTTAAATTATTGTTTTCGTCAAAAAACAGATATCTCGAACTCTCTCTCTCACTTACAACCAACGTTGCCATTGCTTTATTTTGAATATGATTGTCATAAACAGCGGAAAGGTTTACATCGGATATTATGTCGGTATTATGAATAAGAATAGATTCATCGGCATCGAAAAACCACGAAGCCTTTTTTATTGCTCCACCCGTATCCAATAATTTATCTCGTTCGTCTGAAAATTCAATTCTAATATCAAAATAGTTTTTCGATTTTATAAAATCGATTATTTGATCTCCGAAATGATGAATATTGATGATTACCTCATTAAATCCCTGTTTTTTTAACTTCAGAATCACATGCTCGATAACCGGTTTTCCTAAAATCGGGACCAATGCTTTGGGAGTGGAATTAGTAAAAGGTTTTAATCGTGTCCCCAAGCCGGCAGCTAAAATCATCGCTTTCATAGATAAATATTTAGTTGATTCTTCTAAAATTACAAAATCTGAGATCTCTTTTTTCTGAACTCTTGTTCCAGGTTTTGTTCGCGATGAATAAGCGAAACCTTTATTCCAAATTTCTTAGAAATATGTTCGGCCATGCGTTGAGCTGCATAAACCGATCGGTGCTGCCCTCCGGTGCAGCCAAAAGCCACCATCAGGTTTGTAAAATTTCTATCCATGTATCGTTTTACATGGCTATCTACGAGCTTGTAAATAGATTCCAAATAAACGCCCATTTCACCATCTTCTTCTAAAAAATCGATCACAAGTTCATCCAATCCTGTAACATTGTTGAAGCGCTCAAATTTACCGGGATTATTAATGGCACGACAATCAAAAACATAACCTCCTCCGTTTCCTGAAGGATCATCCGGAATCCCTTTTTTATAAGCAAAACTAACCACGCGAACCTCCAATTCATCTTTCCGGGAATCGGCAAACTGCTGCAAGTTTACCATCTTCTTCATTACCTCACACATATACGGATATTCCGGGAAGCCGGACTCTAAGATATCTCGTAAGTTATTGAGTGCAAAAGGAATACTTTGTAAAAAATGGGGTTTTTTCTCAAAATATCCTCTAAAGCCGTAGGCTCCCAGAACTTGCAGCGTTCTAAACAAAACAAAATGGCGAAGTTGCTTGATAAACTCCTTCTTATCAACGGGATAATGTTTTTGGAGAGATGTGATGTACGTTCCGATAAGTTCGTTACGAAGATCTTCGGGAAAGTTAGCTTTCGCTTGCCACAAAAATGATGCAACGTCATAATAAACCGGACCTTTTCTGCCTCCCTGAAAATCGATGAAATAGGGATCACCGTCGACCAGCATAACATTGCGCGATTGGAAATCGCGATAAAGAAATGTGTTTGTTTTATCTTCCAACAGTTTTTGTGTGAGTTGCTCAAAATCGTTTTCCAATAAGTCTTCTTGAAACTCCATTCCGGTAGTTTTAAGAAAATTGTATTTAAAATAATTCAAATCCCAATAAACAGATCGTTCGTTAAATTCGGGTTGAGGATAACACACTTCAAAATTTAAATCTTTGGCTCCTTCCACTTGAAAATCAGCCAACATGCCAATGGTTTTATGCAACAGCTCAATTTCTTCGTGACTAAACACTCCCGTATTTCGACCCGCTTTAATAGCATCAAAAAGCACATTGTCTCCCAAATCTTCTTGAAGATAATAATACATATCCTTGGAAGTACTCACAACTTTTGGAACATTCAATTTTCTGGAATAAAAATGCTTTGCTAACTCAACAAATGCAAAGTTTTCTTCTTGAGATTGTCCGTAAACTCCTATGAGCGATACGTCGTCCGACATTAAGCGATAATATCTGCGATTTGATCCGGAAGAGGGTAAAGGGACAATGGAAGGGTTGCTTTTACCTGTCTGTTTTTTAAATAAGGTAACGAGTTGTTGCATATTCAATGTTTATTTGTGTTCGTATTGTTATTGATATTTCGGCTTGTTACTTCGGCTATAAAATTACTATTATAAAGATACATACTTCCTCTAATGACAATTACATTCAGGATAATTTTTCCAAATCTTCTAACCATAGTGTTGCCATTGCATCGCTCGGCATTCGCCAATCGCCGCGAGGCGAAAGATTTACGGAGCCCACTTTTGGTCCGTCCGGCATGCAGGAACGTTTGAATTGTTGTTGGAAGAAGCGCTTGTAGAAAACCTTTAGCCATTTCAGGATTTCTTCTGCCGAATATAGTTTTTCGAAAGCTTGCTGTGCAATAAAATAGATTCTGCGCGGTTCGTCTCCGTGACGCAGCATGCGATAAATAAAAAAATCGTGAAGCTCGTAAGGTCCTACAAAGCTTTCTGTTTTCTGGGCAATCTTTCCATCTTTATCGGTAGGAAGCAGTTCCGGGCTGAAGGGAGTGTCTAATATATCAATTAAAACATTTTTCGTGCTTTCGTCCGCATATTGATGAGCAATCCAACGGACTAAAGTAGAAACCAATGTTTTGGGTACACCTGAATTGACAGCATACATAGACATGTGGTCGCCATTATATGTAGTCCAGCCCAATGCTAATTCCGACAGATTTCCGGTTCCCAATACCATTCCACCAATTTTATTGGCATAATCCATTAATATTTGAGTGCGCTCGCGCGCTTGGCTGTTTTCGAATGTAACAGTGTGTTCGTTTATATCGTGACCAATATCTTTGAGATGTTGTGTGACTGCAGGAACAATCGATATCTCTTTAATCGTCACACCTGCCGATTTCATCAGCAAGTTTGCATTTTGATAGGTTCTCTCTGTAGTTCCAAAACCCGGCATGGTGATGGCGTGTATATTTTTACGAGGGATTTCAAGCAAATCGAACGTTTTTATGGCAATCAATAGTGCCAATGTAGAATCCAAACCCCCGGATATTCCCAATGTAATGGTTTTACTGCCTATATGTCCGAGTCTCTTTGCTAAACTATGGATCTGAATGTTGAAAACTTCACTCAGGTTTTCGTCTCTTTTCTCTTTCGTAGGAATAAAAGGATAAGGATTGAAAGTTCGCAACATATGTCGAAATTCTGTTATTGGGTTTGTTTCGCAAAAAACAGATTGGGCTTTTGGGGATGTTGTTTCTGAATCTTGATCTCTCTTAATACGCTCGTTTCGCAAAGCCCAGACATCTATATCCGACAGTGTCAATTCATTTTCTAAAGAAAAACGTTTTGATTCAGTTAAAAGCACGCCGTTTTCCGCAATGAAGTTTGACCCTGCGAAAACCAAATCAGTCGACGATTCTCCTACGCCTGCAGAAGCGTACACATATGCAA
>JAQVGF010000214.1 GCA_028696875.1 Dysgonamonadaceae bacterium | reverse complement strand
ATTTAGCATAATTCGCAAAGAATTTTCTGCATCAGGATAGGGAATTTGATTCAATAGTTGAATGTAATCAACCAAGCCTTGCTCAGTGATGTTTGGTTGTGAAATTAGGGAAGTGTCATTGAAAGGAAACAAGTCCCAGTAATGTTTCGACAGATAGATGGTACGCTCTTGCTCATCGTTTATCATTACGGGAACTTCGGGCAATGAGAAAATGGGTGTGGTACTTTCTGCTTGCTCGGCAACCTCCGATCTAATTGGAAGTTTTTTATCGTTATTCTTGGAAGTTTGTGTCGTACAATAGCTAAGAGCGAACAATAAGGATAATAGAAGTGTTGATATCAGTAGTTTTGATTTCATTGTCAATCAGATTATGACAGATTTTATTCGGTTATAAAGAACAAACATACAAAAAAAATTGTAGATTTGTTATTCGTTATCCGCTTTAAGATAATTATTAAAATAGACCAAAAATGAAGTATCGTTATTTATATATACTCTTATTGTTTTTAGCTTTATCTTGTTGCAAAGATAATGAGATAGATATTCCTCTGCCTAAAGGGCGAACATTGTTAGTATATCTGGCAGGGGATAACAATTTATCTCATGAAGTGAACGACATGCATGAGGCATTGTTGGATGGATGGAATCCGAAGACAATGGGTTCACTCGTTATTTTTGCTGATAGCAAGGGAGGCAAACCCATGTTGATAAAACTTGAAGAGTACAAAGATGGAGTTGTATCCGATACATTGCGGAGATACGCCAATGAGAACTCTGCTTCGCCCGAACTGCTCCGGCAGGTGATTGATGATACACAAATATTAGCTCCCGGCGAGAGCTATGGAATGGTGCTTTTTAGCCATGCTACCGGATGGTTACCCGAAAAAGCTTTCCGCAATCCTACTCGCTGGGGTGCTGCTACTAATGATGGTCCACAGATTACTCCTCGCTCAATTTTTGATGATGGAGGGCGCGAAATGGAATTAGCTGATTTTGCCGCTGCTATACCCGACGGGCTTTTCGATTTTATGGCTTTCGATATGTGCTTTATGTCAAGCGTAGAAACAGCCTATGCCTTGCGCAACAAAACAGAATATCTTTTAGCGGCTGCACCGGAGATACTCAGCCCGGGATTTACTCCTATTTATAAAACCTCTTTAGGCTTGCTCTACAAGCCACAAGCAGATTTGAAAGGCTTTGGACAGGCGTTTTTCGATTATTTCAATAGTCAATCAGGCCCTTATCAGTCCGCAGCCATTAGTGTAGTGAGCACTTCAGACATGGAATCTCTGGCGGCTTTAACGCGTGAGATTAATCCTCAGTTGAATCAAGAGCAAATAGATCAGGTGCAATTTTATGATAGGAATGGCAAACCTCATGTGTTTTTCGACTTTGACGACTACATTCGTCAGGGTGCTACACCTAAACAAATAACGCAATTGGATGGATTGCTCTCTAAAATTGTGCTTTTCAAACTTAACACTCCGAAGCTAATCGAGATTTATATTACAAAACATAGTGGACTGTCGGTCTATATTCCGCAAGATGGATTGCCTAAGTTGAATGATGCGTATGAGGAAACGGAGTGGAGAAAAGCAACGAGATAAGTTTCAATCTCTTGCAAAAGCGCAAAGGGTAATTATAAGGAATAGAAACAAGAGATAAGGAATTGGGTGTTAGAAAATCGAAAATCGGAATTCGGAATTCGGGAATAATGATAATAGAAATAGTCCTAAATAACGCAATCACGAAGAGATTGTGCCGAAATAACTTGACGCTTTAAACGTGTTCTTTTGTCCTTTAACTTCCTTGAAAATTCATTAAATAGCCCGCTATTCGCAGAATTTTCAAGTCGTTAACGAATAGAATAGCTTCGTTTCAAACAGTCAACTTATTTCATTACAAACCCTTCTATGGAAATGTGCCCAAAGCCAAATCCAGATTATATCTCTTACTCTATATATCAATTGATTAAAACCTACGGTAAGAGAATTTCCCCTTATAATACAGAACTTCATGGAACTTACCATGCCTGAATAAGCGTTGTCAATTTCTAATAAAAACACCTTTAGGAGTGGATAATCAGACAGTTTTTTGTTTTCGTAATACAATAAATATAGAACCCATTGAATTTTTTCAAAACCCACAAACAATTGCCCAAAAACAATACGAGGCATTAAGAGTGTTTTTTGTAGAAAATAAGAGTGCTTCTGAGGTGGCTCATAAGTTTGGTTATACTTGTAGATGCTTTACAATCATCTATGACAAATTTTTTGAAGAATTCAGGTAATATCCAGAAGCGGGGGAAATAAAATGTCTATAGAGCTAAAGAAAAAGAGAGAATACTGACACTAATTTTAGAAATGACAAGTAATTTCACAGAACAAAAATATGAGTGGCTAAACTACCTGAAAATTTATTTTCACTGGGGTTAAAAATTCTTTTCATTTTTTTTACGTATAATAGTTTACCGTGAAAATCTGTGCTAATTGTAAGATTTAAAACACCCATTTAGGTGTCACTTCAATGAGACAAACTACCTTTAAAGCATCCGTTTTTCATGTTTGTTCACACTTGAGCGTTCGGCGACCCCTGTTCTTTGTAATATATGTAAAAAAGAACGTTACTTTTTCATTTTGTAGAGTCAACATTCTCAAAAAAGAACGTTACAATTCTATTTTGTTGGGTCAACATTCTCAAAAAAGAACGTTCATTTTCCATTTCATCATCACAACATACTACTTTCTGAACGTTCATTTTCCAATATAAATTTTGTTTTACACCCATTTCAACCCTCAAACACCACATTTAGGTCATTTCAATGGCATAACCTACTCCTTAGCGCACAGGTTTTGTTCCCAATTATTCACATTTGAACGTTCAGTGACCCCATTTCTTTTAATAGATGCAAAAATGAACGTTACTATTTCAGTTTGTTCCACCTTAAATGTGGTTTCTGAACGTTACAATTTCACTTTGTTGCACCTTAAATGTAGTTTCTGAACGTTACTATTTCAATTTGTGATGACAACTTTCTCAAAAAAGAGGGTTGTTTTTTCATTTTATAGTGACCAAACAACCCACACGAAGGGATTCGTGCGGGAGCGGAGATACATCTTTATCTTCTGTAATAGTTGTAATCAAAGGATTGCCTCGCTCCCGCGCGATTGTATCGCGTGGGGTTTTTGTCGCATAGCATGAACTTTTAACTTTTAACTTTTAACTTTTAACTCTTAACTCTTAACTTTTAACTCTTAACTCTTAACTCTTAATTACACCATACTACTCACTATCCCCGAATCCCGAATCCCGAATCCCGTATATTCAATACCAATCTTCTGTTTAACAAACTATCTTTTCCTTTTCAATAATCCCGGTATCTCACTCGGTTCTTTTGCAACCGGAACACCTGCTGCTTCAAAAGCTT
>JAQVGF010000040.1:9661-15047 GCA_028696875.1 Dysgonamonadaceae bacterium | reverse complement strand
CTAAATCTAAAGAGGGCTCTTACTTTTCAGAATGGACTTAAAAAATTAAACATTCTTAATAATTAAATCGTATGTTACGGGAACAGCAGATTTATACATGGCCAGAACGCCACAATAGTTTTCGAATGATAGTTTAACTGCTCTCTCTATTTTCTTTTCAGGCAAGTCTTTACCTTCAAATTCATAAACAAGCTTTAATGATTTGTATTGCTTTGGATGTTCATCGGACAATTCTGCATCAATCTTAATATCGAAGCTCTCAAATTCAACGCGCATTCTTCGAAGCATTTCCACAACGTCTAAGCCGGTACAACCTGCAGCTGATGCAAGCAATAATTTTTTTGGACGTGGTCCTAAGTTTTGTCCTCCTTGGTCTTCTCCCAAATCAATTGTAATCTCATGTCCGTCGATGTCTGTAGAAAAAACATTATTTTTTTTCCAAATGGTTTTAATAGAATGTGTAGTCATTTTTTTTCTTTTTGATGTTATTTAATCTATGAGCTTAACAATTTAATATTAGTTTAGTTCAAATCAAAGAATAAGTATAAAAAGGGAATGAGACAAAGGCTTTTAGTGAGTTAAAAGTTTGTTGAAATTAATTTACTTTCATCATACAAAGTATTACATTTGCATAAAAAGCCATTATGATTGATGTAAATGCTCATGTGTTACTGATTTATACAGGCGGAACAATCGGAATGATTGAAAATATGGAAACAGGTGCATTAGAGCCTTTCAATTTTAGTCATCTTCGTTCGAATGTTCCGGAAATGAAACGACTGAATTTTCAGGTAGATACATTTATTTTCGAACCTTTGATCGATTCATCAGAAATTTCGCCCGATAAATGGCGCGAAATGGTAGAAGTTGTAAAAGCGCATTACAACGATTACGATGGTTTTGTAATTTTGCACGGCACAGATACCATGGCTTATACGGCATCTGCCCTCAGTTTTATGTTCGAAAATTTAACGAAACCAATTATATTTACCGGTTCACAACTCCCCATTGGGAAACTGCGGACCGATGGGAAAGAAAATTTGATAACAGCTCTTGAAATTGCTGCTGACAAAAATTATGACGGACATCCCATCGTTCCGGAAGTGTGCATCTTTTTTCAGAACGTACTATTTCGTGCTAACAGAACTACCAAAATAAATGCCGAAAATTTCAATGCTTTTAGCAGTGCTGATTTCCCCTCTTTAGCGGAAGCAGGTGTTACTATACGATACAATTCAAACATTATCCTAAAACCGGACTATACGAAAGATGTTCTCTTTTATGAATCGCTGGACGATTCCATTGCGGTTATTAAGATATTTCCCGGAATATCACCTGAAGTTTTCTCTGCAGTATTAAATGTTGAAAGTATTAAAGCAGTGGTTCTTGAAACTTATGGATCAGGAAATGCGCTTTGTGACGATTGGTTTCTTTCGGATTTAAAAAAAGCCGTTGAAAAAGATATCGTAATTGTGAATGTAACCCAATGTTTGTACGGAACTGTAGAAATGTATCGGTATGAAACCGGGCAAAATTTACTCAAAGCAGGAGTTATTAGCGGTTACGATCTGACTACCGAAGCGGCAATTGCTAAACTGATGTTTCTGTTTGGATTGAAGAAAACTCCCGATGAAGTGCGCAAGTTAATGCAAGTTTCACTTCGTGGAGAAATGAATGTCGACAAGTAGTAGGGGAGATTAATCTATATTGATCGGATAGGGAAGATTGTAAAGTTAATGAGTTTGTTATCTTTCCATTATAAAAGAAATCATATTAACACATCCAATCATTGATGAAAAATTTGTATACTTGTCGGTTCACTTAGGGATTGTGCCGAAATAACTTGACGTTTTAAATTAGCTCTTTTGTCCTTTAACTTCCTTGAAAATTCATTAAATAGCCCGCTATTCGCAGAATCTTCAAGTCGTTAACGAATAAAATAGCTTCGTTTCAAACAGTCAACTTATTTCATTACAAACCCTTATAGAAAGTTTTTAGCTCAACATTAAGAAATAAATAATAAATGGAAAATTTAAATTACGGAGTTATTGGTAATTGCAGAAGCGCTGCATTGATTTCAAAAGAAGGAAGTATAGATTGGTTTTGTTTTCCGGATTTTGATTCACCTTCTATATTTTCACGCTTGCTTGACAAAGAAAAAGGAGGTCATTTTGCTTTTGTCGTATCAGATGATTATGAAATTTCTCAAAAATATGTAGGACACACAAATATATTGATGACTACGTACGAAGCGGAAGAGGGGGCTTTTCTGGTATTCGATTATATGCCACACTACACCACAACCGAGAATAAATCGTATCTACCTCCTGAAATCCATCGTTACATGCGAGTAATGCGAGGTAAACCGCGTTTAAGAATTGAATATCAACCTCGCATGAACTATGCAAGTGAAGATGTTGAGCATCTGAGATTTGACAAATATATAAAAACATTTTCGAAGGAGAATGAAGACGACAAAATATACCTTTACACCAGTGTTGACTTTGATACTTTTTTGAATGGAGATGAATTTGTTTTAGAAAATCATCAATTCTTTCTGTTGTCATATAACCAAAAACTTGTCAACATAAACTTAAACGAAATTCATTTAAACTATGAACGCACGAAAGTTTATTGGATGAACTGGAGCAATCGTTCGCGTCAGTTTAATGAGTACAATGATATTATAATGCGCAGCATGCTTGTGCTCAAGTTAATGTCGTATCAATATTCAGGCGCTATGCTTGCTGCTTTAACTACCAGCTTGCCGGAGTCTATTGGTGAAGTCCGCAATTGGGACTATCGCTTTTGTTGGGTGCGCGATGCTTCTATGACTATCGACACACTTTTTTATTTGAAACATCGAAATACAGCCCAACGATTTATTGAATTTATAACAAGAATTCTGAAATCGCGCGACGATAGCTTTCAAATAATGTATGGCATACGTGGCGAGAAGGTTCTCACCGAAGAGATACTTCCACATTTATCAGGCTACGAAAATTCGGCACCTGTGAGAATAGGAAATGCGGCTTATACACAAAAACAAAACGATTCAATTGGATATTTGTTAGACGTTATTTATCAATACTATATGTATGCTCCGGGAACGTTGGATGAGGTGGAAGAGATTTGGGAAATTGTGAAAAACTTAGTTCGCATGGTGCTTCGCGATTGGAGTAAACCTGACCAAAGCATTTGGGAATTTAGGACTATCTCTCGTCATTTTGTTTTCTCTAAAGTAATGAGCTGGGTTGCCATTGATAGAGCTTCAAAAATTGCAGCCTTGCTTCAAAAGGACAGTTATGCCAATGCATGGGAAGGTGTCGCTGCCGAAATCAAGGAAGATATTATAACCCACGGATGGAAAGAAGAAATTCAATGTTTTTCGCAAGCATACGATAATTTAGATTATGACTCATCTGTTTTGCTGATGCAAACCTATGGCTTTATTGAGGCAACGGACGAGCGTTACATCAAAACAGTAAAAACCATTAAAGAAAACCTGTTGTATAACGGATTGATGTATCGATATAAATCGAAAGACGATTTTGGAAAACCCACATCCGCCTTTACCATTTGTACTTTTTGGCTAATAGAAGCGCTCTACGCAATTGGTGAGCGAGACGAGGCAAAAGAAATTTTTGATGAAATGCTTAAAAACGTAAATCACGTTGGTTTGTTGAGCGAGGATTTAGATTTTGAAACAAAACGCAGATTGGGTAATTTCCCACAAGCTTATTCACATTTAGCACTCATAAATACAGCGTCGCTCTTTGTGGAAGAAAAAACGTTGTCGCAGTTTATTAGAGCATAGAGTTTACACTCCCCCTTGTTTGCAACGGAGTAAACTACCTATTTCTATTGCCCTTGACTTTAGTCAAGGGATTGAAATTTTGCAGCTGTTATTGGCTTTAGCCACATTCCTTTCAAGCTCTAACAAAGATTTTGAAAATGTGGCTAAAGCCAAATTTGGATTATATCTCTTTTTTCCGTCGGTTGAAACCGACGGCAATAATAACTTTAAAAACCAAATCCAAACATGCAAGACAGTAGAAAATGTTCTCTCAAATCGAATGAAAGTTTAAAAATAAACGCTACTCCTTCACTTCCTTCTTCTCCATTATCAATTTTTTAGTCTCATTATTCATCATATCAATCTTTGCAAACGATCCCGGGTAGTTCTCATTAATGAAATCTATCATTTCCTCTCGAACCTCTACGCGCAAATCCCAATTAATAGATGAATCTGCACTACTGACTAAAACTCTAATCTCTTTGTACCACTCCTTGCTATCAGTTACTTGTATGTTTTGTACACGTCCATCCCATTTAGGGTTTGTTTTTACAAAGCTTTCCAGCTTTTTGCGAAGCGGATCAAGCGGGAGATCGTATGATACATAAAAATAGACTGTTCCAATGATATGCGAAGTGGTACTGGTCCAGTTTTGTATTGGTTTTTCCAAAAAATAATCGATAGGTACAACCAATCGTCTTTCGTCCCACAGCTTCACAAGTACATAGGTAATGTTTATTTCTTCGATGCGTCCCCATTCGCCTTCAATCACAACCACATCATCAATTTTGATGGGTTGGGTAATAGCTATTTGGAGTCCCGAAAGTATTTGTCCGGCACTGCGCTGAGCGGCCAAACCGACAATAAGACCCAACACTCCGGCGGAAGCTAATATCCCTTTTCCAAGACTTCTGACCGTCTCAAAAGTCATCAGTCCAATGGAGATGAAAATTACAATAATCAGCGCAATGATTACTGCTTCAAACATTCGGATTTGTGTCAGTTTTCGTCGGGCATCAAGATTGTCTGCCTCAGCTACATTTAATTTGTTTTGTGAGTATTTTGATATTGCTCTCACACCCTGTATCAGCAACCATCCAATGGATGCAATGAGTAAAATTTGACTTATCTTTTTGAGTATATTAAAAAACTCAGCATCATCGGCCAAATACGTACTGAAGATATGAAGGGAAGTAGAAAATATTATCCATATGGCCGGAACTTTCAGAAGTTTGATAAGAAAATTATCAATGGTTGTCTCGGTTTTTGATGCACGTTTTTCGAACCGCTTCACTATTTTATTGAAAATTAGTAGAAATAGTGTGACACACGCTAAGAAAACAAGAGTTATAAAGAAAAGTCGCCAGTTATTATTTTGTTCAAATAATCGTTTTGTATATTCTATCATATTAAAAAATTACGAATTACGAATTGCGAATTACGAATTAAAAAATGTGAGTTAATGTTTAATGAATCCTGTTTAAAAATATTCAACCAAAGTCTCCTCGTAGGTAATTTAGCGGTGTTTCTCTTATGGGAGGAGACTTATTAATTTACTTCGATATTTTTCCATCAACACATCAACACATC
>JAQVGF010000040.1:0-9561 GCA_028696875.1 Dysgonamonadaceae bacterium | reverse complement strand
ATCAACACATCCTCATATCAACACATCCTCACATCAACACATCCTCATATCAACACATCTACTCAATTAACCCTTCCAAAAATGGAACCACTTCTGACTGCCAGGGCAAACGAAATTCGGCAGCTTCAGAAAAATCGCCTACTTTAATAGAGATTCCTCCCTCTGGCAGAGCAAGGAACATGTCATCGTCGGTGGTGTCATCACCAATTGCCAGCACAAAATCGTAATCTTCTTTTTCCAGCAAACGCTTTAATTCGCTTCCTTTGTTGTAGTCGGGTGATTTGATTTCAACAATTTTGTTTCCCCGCATAATTTGTAAATTATGTCTGCTAACTGGGCCTATCAGTTGGTTCACCAGTTGCTTTTCGCGCATTTCTGCCAACCATATATCTGAATTACGGTAATGCCATACCAAAGCTGTGTTCTTTATCTCCAACTCCGAACGAGGTGTTTTATCAATGGTACGTTGAATGATATCTAAGATTTCTTCGTCCCAAACTGGTTTTTCTTTCATGTTTTGGTGCCATTTCCCATCAATTTTGTAAAACGCGCCATGTTCGGCCGCCAAATCAAGATTGATGCCTTCAAACCATTTGTCTAAAACTTCGTGATTGCGACCACTATTGATAACAACCTTGTTTCGCTTGTCGCTCACCATGTTTTTTAATAGTTGTAGCGTTCTCTCAGTAGGTGTTGCATCCTCAGGATTCTTAACAAAAGTAGACAATGTGCCATCATAATCTAAAACAAGCAATCTTTTTTTAGCCTTGTCATATTTCTTTTTTATAATGTTGAGTTTGTTCTGTGTAATTACTTTTTTGTTGATGTCTATATTTTGAGTTTTGATAGTCTGGAGTTCTCCTACAAAATCGGAAGCCCATTTTTTAACTGTTTGTGTTGAAATGCGTTTTTGCATCTTTTTCATCCGCTTCATTTTTTCATCCTCGTCCATTGTTAATGCTTGAAGAATTGATTTTTCAATTTCTTCCGCATCGTTAGGATTAATGATAATTGCATCAGGAAGTTCGATGGCAGCACCTGCCATTTCGCTTAAGATGAGTACTCCCGGATTGGAGTGTTTGGTAGCGATGTACTCTTTTGCAACCAAATTCATGCCATCTCGTAATGGGCTAACCAATGCAATGTCAGCAGTATGATACATGGCAATGAGCTCTTCAAATTCAAAACTTCTATAGAAGTAATGAACGGGAGTCCATCCAAGCTCCGAGTATTTCCCGTTTAATTTTCCAATCGTTTCATCAATTTTTATTTTAAGATCGGCGTACATATCCACTTGGTCGCGAGAGGGTACTACAATCATTGCCAACGAAACTTTTCCTAAATATTCAGGATGATTTTCCAGGAATTGTGAAAATCCATGAAGTCTGTGAAGAATCCCTTTACTATAGTCCAAGCGGTCAACGGATAGTATGATGGATTCGTCGCCAATGTTTTTTCTAATCTCTTTCACGTATTCTTTCACCTTGGGTTCTAACACAGCATCGTGGTAATGATCGTAATTAATTCCCATGGGAAAAGTATCGACGTGAACCATACGATCGCTTAGTTGAATCTCATCTAACTTGCTTTCCAACTGCAGCACTCTGTAAATTGCACTTATAAAATGCCGCATATAATCGTGCGTGTGAAACCCAATAAGGTCAGCACCTAAAAGTCCGTTTAAGACTACTTCTCTTTTAGGTAATACCCTAAAGAGTTCGTACGATGGGAAAGGTATGTGGTGAAAATAACCAATGCTAACTTCGCTCTTCTTTTCTCGAATCAGTGCGGGCAAAAGCATCAACTGATAGTCTTGCACCCAGATAATATCTTCATCGTTGATAAGGGGAATTGCCACATCACGAAACAACTTGTTTACTTCTTGATATGCGTCCCAATATTCTGTTTTATAATCAATGTATGAGAAGAAATAGTGACACAACGGCCAGATAGTACTGTTGCTATAGCCTTCGTAATATTTTTCTAAGTGATCGTTCGTGAGAAAAACGGGATAAAAGTCTAACTCGTTTAAACGTTCTGTAATTTCTTTTCTCTCTTCTTCATCGTCCGTGTATATTCCGGGCCAGCCAATCCAGATTTTTTGAGCTTCTGTTTCCAGAGAGCCCAGTCCTGTGGCCAACCCTCCTTCACTTGGTGTGACAATGAATTCTCCACTTTCATCTTTTTCAATTTTCACAGGAAGTCTGTTCGATAAAATAATTAATTTCATTGTTATATCTATTTTGTTTATTATCTGAAGTTTATGTTATTAATTATAACGTTCTCAATCAGTAAAAGATTAAAAAGGGAGATTGTTTAACATTTCTTCATGTTCTCTTTTTGAAAGGGATTTAACGTAAACAGGAACAAAATGTCACAAAAAGAGAGCTTGTGGATTTTACTATAACTTTTAGGAAATGAGGCAATAAGGAAAATATAACATAAAATTGCAATCTCGAGTTTGCAATTTGAGAAATTAGTTGTAATTTCGTCACACTGATTGAGATATAAAGCTTTGTTGAATCATTTTTAGATACACATAACTACCTGATAGATAATATAGACCCAGCTTTACAACGCCGAATTTTGATGGACAGGATAGACCGGTCACAACGTTTAATAGGCATAAAAGGTTCGCGGGGGAGTTGGTAAAACAACATTTCTTTTGCAATATGCAAAAGAGAATTTTGATATATGCTACAAAAAAGTTACGATCTCTATTCAAATTTGAAAATCGTTTGTCACCGGATCGTACGCAATGAAGTTGAAGGAATCCAATCATTACATTGAAGATGTTGCACATTCTTACAATTTACAAGATTTTTCATGCAGAGAATTCATTGAAGCTACAACAGATTATCAGCTACCTATTTTTACAATAATCAAGTGGTTAAGTACCACCAAGTTTTGGCACTGATATTTTGAAAATAATTGATATTGCAGAATATCTTACTAACTACATCCACCATGGTTATTATCCGTTTTTTTTTGAAAAACGAAATTATTCGGATAATTTGTTCAAGACCATGAATATGATGCTAAAAGTAGATATTCTCTATATTCAGGAAATAGAACAAAGCTATCTATCTAAAATAAAGAAGCTTTTTTATCTGTTGGCAATGCAATCATCCACAACACTGAATATTAGTCAACTGAGTATTGATTGTGGAATATCGCATTCGACAGTAATAAACTCGCTGAAAATATTTGCAAGATGCATGTCTTATAAATATGCTTTGCAAACCCGGATGTGGTTTTCCGAAGAAATCTGATAAGGTGTATATGAACAATACCAACATCATGTTTCCGGCACAGTGGACAAACGTTGAGGAAAAGGCTTTAAATGAAATATATTTTTTATAATCAACTGAATATTTCAGCTTCTTTAAAAAAAAGGAACGAAAAAATCAGTTTTTTGTAAATAATGATTATCACTTTAGAAGAGTATTGAAAAGTGGGAAATATACAAAAAGTCATGCTCGTTATGTTGTAGTAGATACTATGTAAACGGAGGAAGATAATGTGGTTCCTTTATGGCTTTTTGGGTTTCTGTATTTGTATTAATAAATTACGGTGTGGGGGTATGAGTAGAATTAAGAATTAAGAATTAAGAATTAAGAATATATCATCAATTATTTAATTGCATCAAATAGATTCACTTAATAGGATGCAAGGTGCATATATACAGCCAATTATAGTATTATATGACCCTTGGAGGCTCAATTCCTGAATTTCTGTTTTGATTCTCTATTTCTAACTTCCGACTAACACCTAAGAGCTAAAAGCTAAACGCCAAAAGCTATTAAAACAATATGACAATTAATATTTTGATAAAAACAAAATTAAAATAAACGAGAATTACAATTATGGCTAAACAAAAGAAATTTTTAACCTGTGATGGTAATCAAGCTGCAGCTCACATAGCTTATATGTTTAGTGAGGTTTCTGCAATTTACCCCATCACACCATCATCTACGATGGCTGAATATATTGATGAATGGTCTGCAGGCGGACGCAAAAATATTTTTGGCCAACCGGTATTGGTGCAAGAAATGCAATCGGAAGCCGGCGCAGCCGGCGCCATGCACGGATCGTTACAAGCCGGAGCGCTCACAACAACATTTACAGCTTCTCAAGGCTTATTATTGATGTTGCCTAACATGTATAAAATGGCCGGTGAGCTTTTGCCGGGTGTTTTCCACGTATCGGCACGTGCACTTGCTGCACAAGCTCTATCAATTTTTGGTGACCACCAAGATGTGATGGCGACCCGTCAAACAGGTGTTGCCATGTTTGCTACCGGATCGGTGCAGGAAGTGATGGATTTGTCGGCAGTTGCTCATCTTTGCGCAATAGAAGGTCGCATTCCCTTTTTGCATTTTTTCGATGGATTTAGAACATCTCACGAAATACAAAAAATTGAGGCATTAGAAATGAGCGATCTGGAGCCACTGTTAAACAGAGAAGCTTTGGCTGAATTCAAAAACAGAGCACTTACGCCGGATGCTCCCGTAACCAGAGGTACTGCACAAAACGACGATATCTATTTCCAATCGCGTGAAGCGGCGAATCCTTTCTATGAAGCTATTCCCGGAATTGTTGAGAAATATCTCGACAAATTAGCAGCAATTACCGGTCGCAAATACGGATTGTTCGATTATTACGGTGATCCGGAAGCAGACAGAGTGATAGTTGCAATGGGTTCGGTTACAGAAACTATTAAAGAAGTAGTAGACCATCTGAACAATGTAGAAGGGAAAAAAGTAGGCGTTGTAAGCGTACACTTGTATCGTCCGTTCAAGGCCGATGCTCTATTGTCAGTTATTCCAAAAACGGCACAAAAAATTACTGTTATTGACAGAACAAAAGAACCGGGGGCCGAAGGCCAACCGTTGTATCTTGATGTAAGAAGTTCTTTTTATGGTAAAGAAAACGCCCCTGAAATTGTGGGAGGTATCTATGGGTTGTCATCGAAAGATACAACTCCGGCACAAATAATGGCAATTTTCAAAAATATGAAAATGTCCATACCAAAGAATGATTTCACCGTTGGGATTGTTGATGACGTTACATTTAAATCTTTGCCTGTGGAAGAGGAGATTCATATGGACGAAACAATATATGGTGCTAAATTTTATGGTTTGGGTTCGGATGGTACCGTAGGTGCCAACAAAAACTCAATTAAAATAATTGGCGATAATACAGATAAATACGTGCAAGCTTATTTCGATTACGATTCTAAGAAATCTGGCGGATATACTGCTTCGCATCTTCGTTTTGGAGATAATCCTATTCGTTCTACATATTTGGTAAATACACCTAACTTTGTGGCTTGCCATGTTCCGGCATATCTCAATATGTACGATATGACACGAGGATTGAAAAAGGGAGGTACCTTTTTATTGAATTCAATATGGTCGAAAGAAGAAGTAGGAAATCATCTTCCCGATCACATTAAAAAATATTTGGCGGAAAAGAAGATCAACTTCTACATCATCAATGCAACTAAAATTGCATCAGAAATTGGATTAGGCAATAGAACCAACACAATTCTTCAATCGGCATTTTTCAAAATTTCGAATGTGGTTCCTTTTGATTTGGCAGTAGATCAGATGAAAAAATTTATTGTGAAATCCTATGGTAGAAAAGGAGAAGAGATTGTTCGCAAAAATAATATGGCTGTTGACAGAGGAACAGAAGTTGAGAGAGTAGAAGTTCCGGCAGAATGGGCTGATCTTGGTGTTGCAGAGGAGGTCTCAAATGGAGCACCCGAATTTATTAAAAAAGTAGTTCAACCCATAAATGCTCAACGAGGATACGACCTGCCTGTTTCAGTCTTTGTGGGTCGTGAAGACGGTACGTGGGATCACGGAACCAGCGCATACGAAAAACGTGGTGTTGCTTCTCTAGTTCCTAAGTGGATACCTGAAAATTGTACTCAATGCAACCAGTGCGCTTACGTTTGTCCACACGCAACCATTCGTCCATTTGTATTGGATGAGAAAGAGCAAGAAGGATTGGGCGAAGATGTTGATATATTGAAAGCACAAGGAAGACAATTTCCAAACATGGGATTCCGTATTCAAGTGGATGTGTTAGACTGTTTAGGCTGTGGTAACTGTGCCGATGTTTGTCCCGGTAGAAGAGGAGAAAAAGCATTGGAGATGGTTCCAATTGATACGCAGTTTGAAAATCAAAAGAATTGGGATTACATGGTAGAGAATGTTTCCAGCAAGGCACACTTGGTGGACATTAAGTTGAATGTGAAAAACTCACAGTTTGCTACACCACTGTTTGAATTCTCAGGTGCTTGTTCCGGTTGTGGTGAAACACCTTACATCAAGTTAGTTACTCAATTGTATGGTGACCGAATGATGATTGCAAATGCAACAGGATGTTCTTCCATTTATGGAGCGTCAGCACCCTCAACGCCATACACAACTAACGAAGAAGGCAAAGGTCCTGCATGGGCAAACTCTTTATTTGAAGACAATGCTGAGTTTGGTTTTGGTTTCGTTATTGCAAATGCAAGCATGCGCAATCGCATCGAAAACTTAATGAAGCAAGCGTTGGTGTTGAACGATTTTTCAGACGAAATAAAAGAACTATTCAAAGAATGGATAGCTAACAAAGACGATGGAGATGTAACCAAAGAGTTGCACAAAAAGATAATGCCTTTGCTACAAAGCAATTCAAATCCATTGGCAGCCGAATTGGCTTCACTTGAAAGATACATGGTGAAAAAATCTATTTGGGTGTTTGGTGGTGACGGGTGGGCATACGATATCGGCTTTGGCGGATTGGATCATGTGTTAGCAATGGGGCAAGACATCAATGTACTTGTGCTTGACACAGAGGTTTACTCCAACACTGGAGGACAATCGTCTAAATCAACTCCGATTGCAGCAGTTGCTAAATTTGCTGCTGCCGGAAAACGTATTCGCAAAAAAGACCTGGGTATGATGATTACAACATACGGCTATGTATACGTTGCACAAGTTGCGATGGGCGCAAATCAAAGACAGTTTTTGACTGCTCTGAAAGAAGCTGAAGCTTACAAAGGTCCTTCTCTCATTATTGCTTACTCTCCATGTATCAGTCACGGACTGAAGAAAGGCATGGGTAGTGCACAATGGGAAGAAAAGCAAGCTGTTGAATGTGGATACTGGCACTTGTGGCGTTACAATCCTGTATTGGAAGAGGAAGGTAAAAATCCTTTTATCCTTGATAGCAAAGAACCTGACTGGAGTAAGTTTCACGACTTTTTGGGAGGGGAAGTGCGTTACACTTCGCTTGAAAAGGGCTTCCCGGCAGAGGCAGAAGAACTTTATGCTGCAGCGAAAGAAAGTGCTCAGTGGCGCTACAAATCCTATAAACGAATGTTGGAAGCTGATTTTTCTGTTGTTGACACAGACACAGTAGAAGAAGAGGTGTAATCATATCAGATTTTATAAACAAACAAAAGCGACTTTTTACAGGTCGCTTTTGTTCGTTTATATTAAACCAAATATTAATGTTATCTTTGCACATTAATTCAGGTTAAAGCAATGAAAATACAAATTATTAATGGGCCCAACCTAAATCTCCTTGGTAAAAGAGAACCTGAGGTCTACGGAGATCAATCTTTCGAAGAGTATCTGGAAGGTTTAAAGAAAATCTATAGTAATATAGAATTAAGTTATTTCCAATCGAATATCGAAGGAGAAATCATTGATAAAATACATGAGGTCGGGTTTGAATACGACGGTATTATTTTAAATGCGGGCGCATATACTCACACCTCTATCGCAATTGGCGACGCCATAAAATCTGTCACCTCTCCGGTAATTGAAGTCCACATTTCTAATGTGTATGCGCGCGAGGAATTCAGACACCACTCATACATTTCATCTTCTTGTAAAGGAATCATAAGTGGTTTCGGAATATATTCATACAGTCTCGCCATTAAGGCATTACAAGAAATAGGACAAAACCGGAAATTACCACTTTAACGTCATATACAACTCAAAAAATATAAAAATAAATTATGCTTAAACATACTAAAATAGTTGCAACAATTTCTGATAAAATGTGCGATGTAGATTTTCTCCAGCAATTGTTTGACGAAGGAATGAACGTGGTTCGAATGAACTCAGCCCACTTGGATGAAGAGGGGTTCCTGAAAATTATCAATAATGTCAGACAAGTTTCAAGCCGCATCGCCTTGCTGGTAGACACCAAAGGTCCTGAAATTAGAACAACTTTCGCTGAGAATGATATAATTTTAAAAACAGGCGATCGAATTCGGATTGAGGGAAATCCGGAAGGTATTTCTTCGCGCGAAGCAATATATGTGTCTTATCCCAATTTGACGCAGCGTATGGAAGTTGGCAAAGATATTTTAATTGATGATGGTGAGGTTGATTTAAAAGTAATTGAGGTTCATCCGACTCATTTAATTTGTTTGTCACGGAATGATGGAATTGTTGGAAGCCGCAAAAGTGTAAATATTCCGGATGTGCGTATCGATTTGCCGTCTATCACCGAAAAGGATGTACAAAATATACTCTTTGCCATCAAAAATAATGTTGATTTTATTGCACACTCATTTGTTAGAAGCAAACAAGACGTTTTGGATGTTCAAAAAATATTGACTGAGAATGATAGTCACATCAAAGTAATCGCAAAAATTGAAAATCAAGAAGGTGTTGACAATATTGATGAGATTTTAAGTGCTGCATATGGTATTATGGTAGCTCGTGGCGATTTAGGTATTGAAGTTGCGCAGGAAAAAATACCAGCTATTCAGCGTGCGCTAATCCGCAAAGCAATTCATCACAAAAAACCGGTGATTGTTGCAACTCAAATGCTTCACTCCATGATTCATAATCCGCGCCCAACACGGGCAGAAATTACCGATATTGCCAATGCAATTTATTACCGAACCGATGCGGTTATGTTAAGCGGAGAAACTGCTTACGGTAAATATCCTGTTGAGTCAGTACGCACAATGACCCAAGTGGCTCGGGAAACTGAGAAATCGAAACTTACTGAAAATGATATTCGTGTACCTCTCACACAAGATGACAGGGAAGTAACTTCGTTTTTGGCAAAGCAAGCTGTAAAATCGGCTGCAAAACTCAACGTAAACGCTATTGTAACCGACAGTCATACAGGAAGAACAGCACGTGTTTTGGCTGCATTTAGAGGTTCGAAGCCTGTATTTGCAATGACAACCAGCGAGCGTCTTGCACGCGAATTGGCATTATCATACGGTATTTGGGCAGAATATCAAGCGGGAAAAGGGATCGAAAACACCAAAGAGAGCCGAAGAGCTTATTACGAAAGTGCAATCAGAAAACTTATTGAATACAAAATGATTAAGAAAGAAGACAGAGTTGCCTATTTGGGTGGAAGTTTTGGTGAAACCGGCGGTACTACGTACCTCGACATTAATGAGGCTTGGAAAGTGTTAGAAGCAAAAGAGAGATACAATTTACCGGATTATACGATGTAAAAGAGTTGTGGGGGTCTGTCGTATGGGATGTGGGTAATTAAGAGTTAAGAACTAAGAGTTAAGAA
>JAQVGF010000213.1 GCA_028696875.1 Dysgonamonadaceae bacterium | reverse complement strand
GTGAAGATGTGGTGATGTGTTGATGTGAAGATGTGGTGATGTGAAGGAGGAGTGGTAAATGGCAATAAAATGAACAGCGAAAACATAATGAACAGTTCACTTTTCTATTTGTTTATTATACGTGATAAAAGCATTTTAAATTAGCACTAAAAGGACGTTACAACAATGAAACCATCATATCTACCCATAGACCCCGATTTTTTCGAATTGTTCGAAAAAGAAAAAGAGAAAGATTCAGTAAGAGTCGTTTACTTTGGAGAAGGCACGAACTTGGAGGAGGTGAATGGTAAGTTAGAATCGGTAAATAAAAGAGCGGGAAACGAATACTTTATGAGATTCAGAACCGGTGATGAGGTACGTGTGGATCGCATTATTACTTATAACGGAAAACCAGGTCCGGCTTTTGATGAATATGATGCTTATGCATTGGAGTGTTTATCGTGTAAAGCTGGTTATGAAGAATAAATCGGATAAATATAATATATTAATAAGATCACGTTTTTTTCTCGCAAAAATGTAAATGTCAAGATTGTAACACAAATATTTACAGCGATTTATATGACGTATTGCAAAATATAATCTGACAGTTTTATCAATAAAATCTTAGCACACTTTTTTTTTAACAAAAAAAAGGAAATTACGAATATCGTATAATTCGACAATAGAAATACAATCTTAACTCAATCAAATTGAACTGATTTTTTATCATAAAACACAAAACAGTTATCTTTACATTAAAAAAAAATAATAAGTTAATCATCTCATGGCTCTAAGGCAAGAACAACATTTAAAACAAACACAACGATTATCGCCGCTTCAAATGCAGGTGATAAAGCTTATCGAGCTCAACTCCATTGAATTGGAAGATAAAATTAAACAAGAGCTTGAGGAAAATCCGGCTCTCGATGAAGCTATAGAGAAAGACGAAATCGATGATGCAATAAAAAATGAAGAAGATGAATATGCGGAACCCCTTTCTGAAGAGGAGATTGTAAAAGGAGATTATATGTCGGAAGAAGAGATGCCTGATTTTCGTTTAAGTTCGGGAGGTGGAACTTCGTTCGAACAATTTAAAACTGATTTTGCATTTTCGGGAGATTATTCGTTACACCAATCGTTGTTGGATCAAATTAATTTACGCAAACTAAGTGATACCGAGAAAAAAATTGCTGAGTACATTATTGGAAATTTAGATGAAAATGGATATCTAGAAAGCTCACTTCGATCAATTTCTGACGATCTCATTTTTCAACTCAATATTGATACAACACCTGAACGTATTAAAAAAGTATTGAAAGAAATACAGGATTTAGAGCCTGCAGGTGTAGGAGCGCGCAATTTGCAAGAGTGTTTGCTGTTGCAATTAAGGAAGAAAAAACAAAAGGATACAATACGAAATGCTATTTATATACTGGAAGAGCTGTTTGATGAATTCACAAAAAAGCATTACGATAAAATAAAACGTCAGCTAAATGTGGATTATGATGATTTGCGCGATGCTATTGATGCTATTATTTCGCTGAATCCAAAACCGGGAAATACGTGGGGCGATTCTATGGAAATGGCAATGGCCAATATTACGCCCGATTTTATTGTTGAAATAGACGGTCAGGAAATAACTATGTGGCTCAACAACCGCAATATTCCTCCATTGAGAGTTAATCGGGGTTTCTCTGAAATGATGAAAGGATATTCAGAGAACAAAGAAAGCATGTCGCGCGACAACAAGCAAGCTTTGCTTTTTATGAAGCAAAAAGTAGATTCTGCGCGGTGGTTTATCGATGCCATCAAACAACGTCAAAATACTTTACAATTAACTATGGAGGCAATTATCGACCTACAATATGATTTTTTTATTACAGGTGATGAATCTACATTAAAGCCGATGATATTGAAAGACGTTGCCGAAAAAACCGGATTCGATATTTCAACCATTTCCCGCGTAAGCAATAGTAAATATGTGCAGACGCACGCCGGCATATTTCCCTTAAAATTCTTTTTCTCAGAAGCGATGCAAACCGATAGTGGTGAAGATATATCATCGCGCGAGGTAAAAATAATTTTAAAAGAAAAGATAGAGAACGAAAATCCATTGAAACCACTAACAGACGAAGAAGCAACAAAAATGTTAAACGAGAGAGGATATGTGATAGCCCGACGCACTGTTGCAAAATATAGAGAACAATTAGGTATTCCGGTAGCACGATTAAGAAAAAAATTATAACTTTGGGGTTGAAAAAAATCAGATGAAAATATACGCCCAATTTATATCAAGCATTTTCCAACCTCTTTTAATGCCCATTTACAGTGTGGCATTATTATTTATATACACACATTTTAGATTTATCTATGCGACTCAGTTTTTTAACATAATCATACCCACTGCTTTATTCACTTTTGTAGTGCCGGGATTTTTAATCTATTTGATGTTCCGATTAAATGTCATCTCAGATCTTTCGCTTCTGAAGCGAAAGGACAGGTTTGCTCCATATGCCATCACGATATTGTGTTTCGGCTTTTTGATCTATCATTTTTACACTTCAGGGCTACCTTTGTGGTTTTTGATGATGCTGATAGCACCTATCATAACAATGGCTGTAGCAAGCATTATCACACTGTGGTGGAAAATAAGTGCTCACATGTTTGGTATTTCCAGTCTTGTTGGAGGAGTTATGTCGATTTGCTATTTTGTGGAAAAATCCAATCCATATCTTCTTTTTATGCTTTTGTTTGTATTGTCGGGGATGGTTGGTGTTTCACGGCTTATACTGCGCAGACACACACCTAATCAGGTGTATGCCGGGTTTGTATTAGGCTTTGTTGTGTCATTTACGTCTGTTTGGATAGGTTCGTAAAAAAGATGTATAGAATTATAGAATAAATCACTATATTTACAATTCCGAAAAGTATTAATTTTTAAACATTAAAACAATGAATTTTCCTGAAAATTTAAAGTATTCAAAAGACCATGAATGGATTCGTGTTGAAAATAACGAAGCTGTGATAGGTATTACCGATTTTGCTCAAAGCGAACTGGGCGAAATTGTGTATGTGGATGTTACAAGTGAAGGTGAAACCATAGACAAAAACGAAGTTTTTGGTAGCATCGAGGCTGTAAAAACTGTTTCAGATCTTATTATGCCCGTAACAGGTGAAGTTTTGGAACTAAATCCCGAACTGGATGATGCTCCCGAACTTGTGAACACAGATCCTTATGGCAATGGATGGATTATTAAAATAACCATGAAGGACGAAAAAGATTTAGATGATTTGCTCGATGCAAAGGCATATAAAGAGTTAATAGGGAAATAGGAACTTCCTTTTTTTTATCAAAGACTCTAAAGCAATAATTTGCCGGCAGACATAAGTAATCACAGAGATGTCTAAAAAGTAATCGGAGAAAACGATAGTCTTTTTAGGCATTTTTTTTAAGTTGTCTTTGCCCTTTTCTTATTAAAGACTCAATAAACAATCGTTTTCTGACAGACAGTAAGTAAAGAAT
>JAQVGF010000212.1 GCA_028696875.1 Dysgonamonadaceae bacterium | reverse complement strand
GATTGTTGGATGAGGTGCCTTTCTCTGAAAAAGATTTTATTTTTCACAATGGAATGTATCATAGCTTTATGCATCACGGTTCCTTTTCGAGAATCAATCTGAAGGAGGCAGTAGAAAACGTGAATCAGAACTTCAATACAGCATCAGATTATCTAAAAAATGCCGATTTTTTACTTATAACATTTGGTACTTCTTATGTTTTTAGATGGAAAGAATCGGGTGAAATTGTAGCCAACTGTCACAAAATACCTGCCGATAAATTCAGTAGAGAACGATTAACGGTTGATGATATTGTTTTACAGTGGAGCAATCTAATCCAAAGGATTCTGCTTGCAAATTCGAATTTGAAAATTGTTTTCACCGTAAGTCCTATTCGGCATTTTAAAGATGGAGCACACGAAAATCAATTAAGCAAAGCAACTTTGCATCTTTCCGTAGATAAAATAAAGGATGAGTTTTCTGACAATCTGTTTTATTTCCCTGCTTATGAGATTGTGATGGATCAATTGCGAGACTATCGGTTCTATACGGATGATATGCTACATCCTTCTTTGCTTACACAAAATTATATTTGGAAAAGATTTGGAGATACTTATTTTTCAGTTGAAACTGAAAAAATTAATGCAGAATGGAAAAAAATAGTTCAAGCATTATCTCATAAACCTTATCATTCGCATTCTGAGGAGTATCAAAAGTTTATTCATCGAACAATAGATGAGTTGCAAGCGTTCGAAGAACGGTATCCATTTTTATCTTGTTTTCAAGAAAAACAGGAACTAACACAACTACTCAATCACTCTTATTAGAAGGATAATTTTTATGGAATATGATATCACTGAGATAATTAAAGTTTTAGGTATTAAATCGGGCAAAACAAACGATGCGATAATTTCAAATTTGCTTACCGATAGCAGAAAATTATCGGACCCTAACAAGACACTTTTCTTTGCGCTTAAAACAAAAACTAACGATGGACATAATTATGTCCATGAGCTATACGCTGATGGAGTAAGGAACTTTGTTGTCTCTTCAAAAAATGTATTATGGAATAAACTTTCCGATGCTAATTTTTTATTAGTAAAGGATACATTGGCTGCCTTGCAAAAATTGGTGACTCATCATAGAAGAAAATTCGATATTCCCGTTATTGGAATAACAGGAAGCAACGGAAAAACAGTTGTAAAAGAATGGTTGTACCAACTTCTTCATCAAGATTATAACATTACCCGTTCACCGCGTAGCTACAACTCTCAAACGGGAGTTCCATTGTCGGTATGGCAACTGAACGAAGCCACAACTTTGGGCATTTTTGAAGCAGGGATATCTATGCCGAACGAAATGGAAAACCTTGAAAGTATAATTTACCCTACCATTGGAGTTTTTACAAAACTCGGAGAAGCTCATCAGGAAAACTTTGCTTCATTGCAACAAAAATGCAACGAAAAATTGGAGCTCTTTATAAATAGCGATGTGATTATTTATAACGAAGACAATCTGATTATATCGCAATCTGTTGAAAATATGGCCATGTCTCATAAAACATTTACATGGTCGCTCAAAAATAGAGAAAATCCACTTTATATAAAAGAGATAAAAAGCTCCAGCGATAAAACCACCATTTATTATTCGTTCCTCGGTTTCGATACAGATTTGGAAATCCCTTTTATTAGTGGTGCAGCCATCGAAAATGCAATTACTTGTCTGGCCACGCTGCTTTACCTTCGGGTTTTACCCGAAGATATAAAAAAAAGAATGTCCACCTTGGATCCCGTAGCAATGCGTCTGGATGTAAGACAAGGCAAAAACAATTGTATCATAATAAACGATACTTACAACTCTGATTTTAATTCCATTAAAATAGCTTTGGAGTTTCAGAGTCAACGAAATGCTGATAAATCATTGAAAAAAACTTTAATTTTATCTGACGTTTTTCAATCGGGTTTACTCCCCAAAACATTATACAAGAAAGTTTCAGAGATAATTGATCAAAATAATATCAACCGAATTATTGGCATCGGCAGTGATATTTCTCAGTTTAGTTCTGTTTTCTCTATGGAGAAGCAGTTTTTTACAACAACAGAAGAGTTTATACGTTCTCAGGTTTGGAAGGAATTTAGAAACGAACTGATTCTTGTGAAGGGGTCAAGAAGTTTTCATTTCGAACAGATTATTGCATTGTTAGAAAAGAGAATACACGAAACAGTGTTAGAAGTAGATTTAGATGCATTGGTTCATAATTTTAATTTTTATAAAACAAAGGTTGCACCTAATGTAAAGCTCATCTCCATGGTTAAGGCAAACGGATATGGAGCCGGAGCCACCGAGATAGCCAAGACCCTTCAATATCACAGATGCCGCTATTTGGCAGTTGCAATTGCGTCTGAGGGAGTATCTTTAAGGGAAGACGGCATAACAATGCCAATAATCGTGTTAAACTCTGAAACTAATGGTTTTGAAGAACTCTACGATGCCAACCTCGAACCCGAAGTTTATAATTTCAGGATATTAAAAGCATTTATAAAAGAAGCCGAAAGGCGAGGTGTTACCGATTATCCGATACATTTAAAGCTGGACACCGGAATGCATCGACTTGGATTTGTTAGGGATGAAATACCTGAACTTATCGATATATTGCGGAAGCAAAAGAGCTTGCAAGTTGTATCAACATTCTCGCATTTGGCCGCAAGCGAAAGTTGGGTTTTCGACGATTTTACTGAAAAGCAGATAGATATATTTGAAGAAATGTCCTCTCAGATAGAAAGACAATTGGGGTGTGAAATTAGCAGACATATTTTGAACTCGGCCGGAATAGAACGTTTCCCCGACAGTCAGTTTGATATGGTGCGATTAGGGATCGGTTTATATGGAATAAGTGCCAGCGGCATAAATGGCTTGAGAAATGTGTGCACTCTAAAAACAACGATTCTCCAAATTAAAACGATTAAAAGTAATGAAACTGTAGGATATGGACGCAAAGAAAAACTGGATCGCGATGCGCGTATTGCCACCATTCGGATTGGATATGCGGATGGTTTGAGCCGACAATTTGGAAACAGAAAAGGCAAAGTGCTTGTAAATGGTGAATATGCTCCAATCATTGGCGATGTATGCATGGATCTTTGTATGATTGATGTTACCGATATTAAGGCAGATGAAGGAGATTCGGTTATAATATTTGGCGAAAATTTATCGGTTGTTGATTTAGCTGAATCAATTCAAACAATTCCCTATGAAATATTAACTGCCGTATCACCCCGTGTAAAAAGAATCTATATTAAAGAATGAAGTGTTAGATGTTAGATAGGGAATGACATTAGTGGTAGTACGTCTCCACGGTTTTCACTCGAACGTCGTCAAACGCTATTAAAAGTAAAATTCAACACAAAAAAAAGGCGCAATTTGCGCCTTTTTTTTATATAAACTTTTAAACTGTGATTAGTCAGCGATGAAAATTGCAACGCGGTTCCAATCGTTTTCAGCATAAGGTTGTTCTGTATCACCTTTCCAGTC
>JAQVGF010000211.1 GCA_028696875.1 Dysgonamonadaceae bacterium | reverse complement strand
CCGATAAAGAATTAATTAATGTGTACGGCGCACGCGTACACAATTTAAAAAATATAGACGTAGAAATTCCACGCAACACACTCACCGTTATTACGGGGTTGAGTGGCAGTGGAAAATCATCGTTGGCCTTCGACACTCTTTTTGCCGAAGGACAAAGACGCTACATCGAAACATTTTCGGCATATGCCCGAGGTTTCCTTGGAAAGCTTGAACGCCCGGATGTTGATAAAATAACCGGATTGAGTCCCGTAATTTCTATTGAACAGAAAACCACCAACAAGAATCCTCGATCGACAGTTGGAACTACCACTGAGATTTACGACTTTTTGCGACTTCTCTTTGCCAGAGCCGGCGACGCATATTCGTATGTTTCGGGCGAGAAAATGGTAAAATATACGGAAGAACAAATTCTGGATCTAATATTGACGAAATATATTGGAAAAAAAATATATATTTTAGCTCCGGTTGTAAGGAACAGAAAAGGACATTATCAAGAACTATTCGAGCAAGTACGAAAAAAAGGATACCTCAACGTACGGGTGGATGGGGAAATACGAGAGATTTTGCCCGGCATGCGTGTGGACAGGTATAAAAACCACAGCATCGAAATCTTAATCGATAAATTATCGGTTTCTAACAAGTTTGAAGACAAACTTAAGAAGAGTCTGCAAATTGCCATGAAGCAAGGATCAAATCTCATCCTTATTCAAGAAATTGAAACCGGCGAAGTTAGACATTACAGCAAAGAACTGATGTGCCCCACTTCAGGAATATCATACAGTGAGCCAGCTCCACATAACTTTTCATTCAATTCGCCTCAAGGCGCTTGCCTCAAATGCAATGGTTTAGGGACAGTAGATCAAATAGATTTAGATAAAGTTTTCCCAAAACCCGAACTAAGCATTGCTGCCGGAGGCATTTCCCCCTTGGGGAAAGAGAAAAGCAATTTACTGTTTTGGCAAATTACGGCTATTTGCGAAAAATATGGGGTGACACTAAAAACGCCTATTAAAGATATACCGCAGGAAGCAATAGATGAAATATTGCACGGAACAACGGATCGTTTGAAAATTAAAAATAAATCGTTGGGAAACTCAAATTACCTTGTCTCTTTTGATGGAGTTTTGAAATATATCGATATGCAGCAAGAGGACGATGCCTCAGCAGCAGCACAAAGATGGGCGGCAAAATTTATTACCAAAACCGTTTGTCCGGAATGTAACGGACAACGACTGAACAAAGAGGCACTGCATTTCAAGATTCATGATCAGAACATTGCCGATTTGGCAAAAAAAGATATCATAAACCTATATGATTGGATTAAAAATTTAGATAAAAACGTATCCGGCAAACAACGGTTGATTATTGATGAGATAAAAAAAGAGATTCTAACGCGCTTAAGTTTTCTTCTGGATGTAGGGTTAGGATATCTTTCTCTCTCACGCGCATCTGCATCACTGTCGGGTGGCGAAAGCCAACGAATTAGGCTGGCTACACAAATTGGATCACAACTGGTGAACGTTTTGTACATTTTAGATGAGCCAAGCATTGGGTTGCACCAACGGGATAACAAGAGATTGATCAATTCGTTAAAGAAACTTCGTGATACCGGCAATTCAATTATTGTGGTTGAACACGACAAAGAAATGATGCTTGCATCTGATTATATTGTTGACATGGGACCTTTTGCTGGAAGAAAAGGCGGAGAAGTTGTTTTTGAGGGAACTCCCAAAAAAATGTTGAAAGAAAACACACTAACCTCCAACTATCTGAATGGAACTTTAGAGATAGCCATTCCTGAAAAAAGACGCAAAGGAAACGGCAAATTCATAAAGTTAATTGGTGCCTCAGGCAATAATCTGAAAAATGTGTCAGTGAAGTTTCCTTTGGGAACCTTTATTTGCGTTACCGGAGTATCCGGAAGTGGTAAATCAACATTGTTAAACGAGACTTTACAACCCATACTAAGTCAACACTTCTTTCGATCTTTAAAAGAGCCGTTAAAATATAAATCCATTGAAGGAATAGATAATGTAGATAAAGTAATTAGCGTTGACCAATCGCCTATTGGGCGAACACCACGATCAAATCCCGCTACATATACCGGCGTTTTCACCGAAATTCGTAACCTTTTTGCCGGAATGCCCGAAGCCAAAATACGCGGATACAAACCCGGCAGATTTTCTTTTAATGTAAAAGGTGGACGTTGTGAAACATGTGGCGGAAACGGACACAAAACGATTGAGATGAATTTTTTGCCCGATGTGATGGTTCCTTGCGAAACATGTGCAGGCAAACGATACAACCGGGAAACTCTTGAAGTACGTTTTAAAGGAAAATCCATTGCTGATGTCTTAAACATGACCATTAATGCTGCAGTAGATTTTTTCGAAAACGTTCCTTCTATTCTTACAAAAATAAAGATGTTGCAAGAAGTAGGATTGGGTTATATCAGACTGGGACAATCGTCCACAACATTATCGGGAGGAGAGTCGCAACGAATAAAGTTGGCTGCGGAGCTCGCACGCCGCGACACAGGTAAAACATTGTATGTGTTGGATGAGCCAACAACCGGATTACACTTTGAAGACATCCGGGTTTTACTGAATGTAATAAACAAGTTGGTTGACAGAGGCAACACCGTAATAATTATTGAGCACAACATCGATATTATAAAATGTGCCGATTATATAATCGATTTAGGACCTGAAGGAGGAAGAGCGGGAGGAGAGGTATTAATTGCAGGGACACCCGAAGAAGTTATAAAAGCCAAAGGAAACGATACCGCTAAATACCTTAAAAAGGAAATGGAAGGAGAGCTAAAATTAAAAAAATCAATTGCATAAGATTTTCAGGCTGAAACGTAAAAGTTAATAAAAGTGTTAAACATTAGGTGCTTATGAACAAACAAATCACGATTGCGTTTAAGTAATTGAATAGACTAATATGGAATTATTATAAATAAGTATGACGAAAATAGCATTTAAAGGAAATCCAGTAAATACAAGCGGAGTATTACCTAAAGTTGGCGACAAAGCTCCGGATTTTACATTGGTAGATAGTGAATTGTCTGACGTAAAACTTTCCGATTTTAGAGGTAAAAACGTAGTATTAAATATCTTCCCAAGCTTAGACACAGATGTTTGTGCTACATCGGTAAGAAAATTTAATGAAAAAGCAGGCTCGCTTGACAATACAGTTGTTTTAGGAGTCTCTTCCGATTTACCTTTCGCATCAGGGCGCTTCTGTAGTACAGAAGGAATTAAAAATACAAAAACGCTTTCAGTTTTTAGGAATGATGCTTTTGCAAAAGATTACGGTGTTCTATTGGTAGATGGTCCATTGAAAGGACTAACTGCTCGTGCTGTTGTAGTTGTTAATCCGAAAGGAGAAGTAATTTACAACGAATTGGTTCCGGAAATTACCGAAGAACCAGATTATAATTCTGCAATCAACTCGATAGTGTAGTTTGTTTCATGAAGATTGTGTTAACAAAAAAGTCTGCGAAGTGATTTCGCGGGCTTTTTGCTTTTTA
>JAQVGF010000210.1 GCA_028696875.1 Dysgonamonadaceae bacterium | reverse complement strand
TTTTATGAAATTTAAAATATTGACATCTGCACAGCTTGAGCAATATACCGATGTAGTTAAAGAATCTCCTTTGACCAAATTAGATAATATCAACAAAATAGAAACAGCTGTTGATTATTTTCAATTTTACAAATCCGTATCGTCAGTTTATTCCTCAAAAATTGAAGGTGAAGAAATAGATTTTGATAGCTATTTCAAACACAAATTCTTGAAAGTTAAATTCAAACCTGATTACACAAAAAAAACTGATGATTTATATGCAGCATACGATTTTATAGATAATCACCCACTAAATTTGAAAAACATACAGAAAGTTCATTCAATATTAAGTGCAAGTCTTTTACCAAGAAGCCAACAAGGATTGATACGAACAAACCCAATGTTCGTTATTAATAGTGACGATCAAATTGAATATGTTGCTGCGAATCCTGAAGTTGTAAAATCCGAATTAACTAAGCTCTTTAATGATATTGAAATTCTTCTAAAGGCTGATTTAAATCCTTTTGAGATATTTTATTATGCTTCATTAATTCACCTCGTATTTGTGAAAATCCACCCTTTTCAAGATGGAAACGGAAGAACAGGAAGACTACTTGAAAAATGGTTCCTAATTGAGAAAATAGGAGAAAAAGCAACTGCTGTGCAACTCGAGAAGAATTATTATAATAACATTAATGACTATTACTTGAATATCAGAAAACTCGGTCTGGAATATGAAGATTTGGACTACGGTAAAAGTCTGGATTTTCTTTTGATGACAATAAAAGGAATTGATACCAAAAAATAAGTCACCGCTAAGATTCGACCAAACTTTTATTCAATACATTAACAATGTCTTTTCCATTATAAAAATAAGATAATAAGGTTTGATTTGTGGGATCTTACTAGGTTACTAAGGTGAAGATAATTGCAAAAATAAGGTTTTTAAATTTCAAGTTAGCAATATATTAATAGCTGGTGAGAGCCGCGTTACTGCGCTATTTTATTGCGTGGTACTCTATGCAATTAAACCACACGAGAGGACTCGTGTGGTAGCGGAGCAAACTATTTAAGTATGCGAATATGGTTTGCGCTATTATTCTAATTTGAAACTACACCTAACAGGTGTTTTGAAACCTGTTAGATATCAATTATGTTTTCGGTTCAAAGAAGGGGTATTCTTTTACTGCCAGATACTCATTGTCCAGCAATTGTTTTTCCGAAGATGTAAATTCATCCCCTACGATTTCCTCAATGTGATCGACACAAAAAGCGAAATCTCGGAAATCTCCGGGCGGAATAATCACATCGGCACCCGCATTGAAAGTATATTTAAGTGCTGCTATTCCCAATTTTCTATCGCTTACATCGATAGGTTTACACCACGACTTAGGATATTTATCGCGCTCATCCTCATCTATCCATCGACGATGGATAAGTCCTTTAATGGCAATAACGCCCACGCCACGGCGTTTGGCATCATTGGCTACACCCGAACCCCAACCATCGCGCATATCCATCTGCCAGTTCAGAGGAAACATCACAGTATCGAAATCGTACATCGACATAGCACGCAGTGCCTGCGTTTGAGAATGTGCCGAAAATCCTACTTTACGGATGCGTCCGCGTTGTTTTTCTTTTTCAATCATTTCCATCACACCGTTTGGACCAAAAGCTTTGTCCACATCTTCCGATGTAGTTAAAGCGTGCAACTGAAAAACATCAAAATAGTCGGTATGCAGCAAAGTAAGCGATTCTTCAAATTCTTTTTCCGCGTCTTCGCGAAATCGCTCTGTGGTTTTGCATGCCAAATAGTTGTCTTTTCGGAAAGGTTTGAGCGAAAGACCCAATTTTTCTTGTGCATCGCCATAAGTAGGAGCTACGTCGAAATAATTAATACCTCTGTCAAGTGCCCATGCTACATAATTATTAGAAGCATCTTGCCCGTCGCGCATAGAAATAATTCCGCCGTAAATAACCGGAAACAGTTCAAAACCGGTTTTACCTAATTTTCTTTTAAGGGTTCCTTTTTTCTTAACTTCAGTTGCGTTGGCAAGTGTGTTTGAGACTTTACCCGATGCCCCAAGGGCAACGGCACCTACCACACTTCGTTTAATAAATTCTCGTTTGTTCATTTTGTTACGTTTTAGTTATTTTTTCGCAATTCGATACAATCTACCTTCATCCGTTACCGCATAAAGAGCTCCATCATTTCCCATGCCTACATCACGGATTCGTTGCTTTTCATTTTCAAGCAATCGCTCCTCTCCCACTACTTTATTATCTTTTATAACAATTCTTGCAATATGTTTACTGCTTAATCCGCCAATAAACAAATTATTTTTCCATTCCGGGATGACGTCTGAATTGTAGAATGTCATTCCGCTTGGCGAAAGAACCGGATCCCAATAATAAACAGGTTGTTCCATACCTTCTTTTTGGGTTATTCCATCACCAACTTTTGCACCGCTATACTCAATACCATATCCAATGGTTGCCCAGCCATAATTCTTCCCCGGTTTAATTAAATTGATTTCATCGCCACCTCGTGGACCCATTTCGCTTAGCCACAACTCACCGGTCACAGGATGAATATCGAGACCCTGTGCATTGCGATGTCCATACGAATAAATTTCAGGTAAAGCGCCGGGAGTGTCAATAAATGGATTTCCTTCAACCGGTTCTCCTTCCGGAGTGATGTGTAAAACTTTCCCATGACCATTATCTAATAACTGTGCATTTGGTCGTGTTTTTAGATCGGAGCGCTCACCTGTAGAAACAAAAATATTTCCATTTTCATCAAACACAATACGACTACCAAAATGCATGCTGTTATCAAAATAAGGAATAGCACGGTAAATAACTTTGAAGTTTTCTATTTCTTTTTCATTGCCCGATAATTTTCCTTTTCCAACCGCTGTAAGCGAACCTTCGGGTTTTCTTTCTGCAAAAGTGAAGTAGAGCATTCTACTGGTTTCGAAATCGGGAGCCGGTGCAACATCCAATAATCCGCCTTGATTGCGATCGTCAACTTCGGGGAATCCGTTTATGGGTTCACTAACGCTCCCGGAAGTAGTAGCTATGCGCATTGTTCCGCCCTTTTCGGTAATTACCAATCTGCCGTCAGGCAACGAAGTTACTGCCCACGGCTTCGATAATCCTTCTGCAATTATCTTTACCTCATAAGGAGTGGTTGTTTTAACGCCATTTATGCGAGTTTGTCCTTCAAATGCAGGTTTGTAGTTTGTGTTCGGTTTTTCTGTTTCAACGGGAGGATACATTGAATCGATACCACTTGAATCTTCTACGGATGGTTCTTTATCGTTTCCTTCCTTCTTATCATTGCTTTGGGCTTGACACGACTCAATGAATGTAAGTGCCAAAATGAGACTTAAAGCTTTTAAATGTTTCATCTTATATTTCTGTTGGTTTAATTTATAACGTCTTATAAAACAAAAGGTTTAGACATATCCATCTTTTCTAAATGTTATATCAACAGATATTTATTGTTTTAAAACAATAATTTTATATTTGATATTCGATTGAGAATCGAAATTTAAAATAACTAATTACGCTCTAATC
>JAQVGF010000209.1 GCA_028696875.1 Dysgonamonadaceae bacterium | reverse complement strand
TTCGGTGATTTGTTAAGTGCTGATATGAGAATAGACCTACCAAAATATCTGGATAAATATGCGGCTGATGATATTACTTTACGCACGATGAAAGAGATTGTGGAGTATAATAGAGAGGACTCTTTAATAAAGATTCCATATGGTCAAGCCGAATTTGAAGGAGCCACAAAAGTTGATCTCAAGCCAGAAGAGTTGACTCAATTGAGAACGAGATTACATAGTGAGGGGGTACGTTATTTTGAAACACCTATGTTAGAACATCAATTGGATGCAATCTTATCCATTGATAACCAAAGTGCTGCTTATGCGGCGGCTGCTAAATATCCATGTATTATTGTTCCAATGGGTTACACGGAGACCGGAGAGCCAACAGGTCTTACTTTTATAGCAAGACCATTTGAGGAGGATAAACTTTTGAAAATGGGATATGCTTTTGAACAATCAACTGAAGTGAGGAAATTACCTGAAAAATATAAATAGAAGAAGCTCTAACTACACAACATTGTATATGCGTTTCATTACTGCGCGATTGCATTGTGTGGTTCTCAATTTAAAATCACTATAAGATGATTCTTATTAAACCACTCGAAAGAATTCGTGCGGTAGCGGTAAATAAAGCATCAAAACAATTATACTTTAAAAAAACAGACAAGAAAAATGAATTACAAGAAACTCAATTTTCCCTTTATCATTTTCATGATAATTATTTTATTTGCCGGGATAAACTGCACCTCAAAGGGCAAAAAAACATTTGTATCTAACGACCCAATGGTAGAAGATATTGAATATTCATTTATCCATATGGACGAATATCTCCCCACAAAAATAGTTGAAAAAGCGGATCAACCTTTTATCTTCTCACAAATAGAAAACATATCGCTTCCTACAGATTTTGTTCACGACAGCGCTACATACAACACCTTGCAGTATATTGACTCTTCTTATACACAAGGATTTCTTTTTATTCAAAACGACACCATCCAGTATGAAAACTATTGGAGAGGACAAAAAGAAGATATCCAACATATCTCGTGGTCAATGGCAAAATCTTACATATCAGCCCTTTTTGGCATTGCCATGGAAGAAGGGTTAATTAAAAGCGTCGATCAAACCGTAGATGAATATTTGCCCATGTTAAAAGGTTCAGGTTATGAAGGAGTGAAAATAAAGGATGTTTTACAGATGTCTTCAGGAGTCAAATTTGATGAAACGTATAGCGATCCTCAATCGGATATTCAACAATATTGGCAAGGCTTAGTGTCCGGAGAGTCGCAAGATGAATTTGCCGGTACTTTAGTTAATGAGAGACCACCGGGCAGTTACAATAAATATGTAAGTATCGATACGCATGTATTAGGTATGATCATAACGAAAGCTACAGGCAGAAGTTTGACCGACTATCTGCAAGAGAAAATCTGGAAACCTATTGGTGCCGAATTTGATGCCTATTGGATAGTAGATGGCAAAGGAATGGAAATGGCACTTGGTGGACTAAATGCTTGTTTAAGAGATTTCGCTAAATTAGGTCAATTATATCTCAATAAGGGAAACTGGCAAGGCAAACAAATTGTACCAAAAGATTGGTTTGAAGCATCCACTTCGTCCACAGAAGAGCATTTGCAGCCCGAGAGCGAAAACTCATCCAGTCCCGGTATTGGTTATGGATATCAATGGTGGGTTTTAGATGGCGATGAAGGCGAATTCTTAGCTATGGGTGTATTTAATCAACATATCTACATCAACCCAACCACAAACACCGTTATTGTAAAAAACTCTGCCAATAAAAATTATTATGACAGCGATAATCCATACGCATCAACGATGACTCACATAGAGTTATATCGGAAATTAGCTCATATGGATGATGAATAATCTCATTTTTAAAAAGTTACCAACCGGGTAGGAAATTCAACCCAAAGTTTTTGTTTTTCCATCCACCGTTCTGAAAGGGAATGGCAAAATATGGCTCTATAATTAAGGCTCCAAACAAATTGATCCGAAGTGATGCACCTGCGCTGAATACCGGAACCCGCTGATCGAATGCAGCTTTAGCCCAAGTGATTTTTGGCTTATCGCCTTTTCTCCAAGCCAAACCGCCATCAAAAAACAAATTTAAATCAGTAAAGAAATACTTCGAACCAATTAAAGCAAGTCGTTTGGGTCCGGTCAAAGGTAGGCGAAGTTCTGCATTTGCCACTGCTATCCTGCTGCCACTCAAATGCGAATAGTTAAGCGAGTTAAATCCAACTGTATTATCTTCCCAGTTTCCATAAAACGATATGTTCTCATAACCTCTGATCAACCAGGGATATCCAAGATAGATGGGCGAAACACGGTCAGTTTCGGAATCACTCCCATATCTTCCGTAATGGTAAAAGCGGAATGCAAATGTTGCGGGATTTACAAAAAAGTATTTACGATAATCCAGCAATCCGGTAAAAAAATTAACGGCTCCGAAATATTTTTCAATTTGATAACGTGCTCGTTGTCCTCGCACTGGTGCTGTCATTCCAAAATAAGAATTATCGGTTACATATGCTAAATCTATTTTTTGATATTTGTTTCCGTCGGGAGCCGGCATTCGTTCTTTACTGTAAGCTACAGGAAGCCCAAAATCGTCATAATAATTGTGATACCTATCAATACGGTAATAATACCATGCCGTTGATAAACCGGCTTCTATTCTTCGGGTTTGCGAAAAAGGATGGTAGGTAAAAAGAGAAATATTGTCTTCAAACATCCTCATATAATCCAAAACCAGGTCGGTAACCGGTACTTCATATTTTTTGTCACTTTTTTTATCTCGGAACGTGAGCGTGTCGCGCCTGAAAAACATGTCGCCTGCACGATAAGGAATATGCGAAGCGGTTACTCCCCAGTTAAATTTTCGGGTTTGATTTACATAGGCAATCTGTCCGCCAAAATCGTATATTTCGCCATTCAGTGCCAAAACAGAATAGAGCTGGTTGTCGCCCACCATGTCGCTGAAAATCATATTTACACTGCCTGCCATGTTGGTCGTATTGTAGCGTCCGCCCGTTGAAACTCCAATTCCGCCTGTGTTTGAAATATGATCGAGTTTAAACTTCGGACGATACGGCACTTCTTTAATGGAATCAGGATCTAAAACGAAATCTTTCGACCATCTTCCATAAAGATTTGCATCAATAACGTTACTATAATTGTGGTTTAGTGGAGGCAAAGTACCCGGTTCAAAATCAACCGTTGATTTGTCCACTTCTTCATACCGAAAATCGGACGAAGTAGAGGTGTAAATTTCGTAACTGTTTTTATTGTAATAGGTGTAAGCCACCATATCTTTGTCAAGGGCAGCACTCATAGCCGGAGAATAGGGAGCTAACCCACTGATTCCGGTTTTAAAACGGGTGAGTCTGAACACTTTTTCTGAATCAACTTCATAAGCAAACAGATTTCTAAACCCATCGGAATTGGAGAGAAAGTAGATTGTCTTTCCATCGTGTGAAAACCGAGGATTCAGATTGTCGGCTCCGGGGAAAACATTTAACTTTTTGATGTTATTAGTTTTAATATCAATAATCTTTAAATCGGTACTGAATTTTTTTGCCTG
>JAQVGF010000208.1 GCA_028696875.1 Dysgonamonadaceae bacterium | reverse complement strand
AAAATCGGAAAGGTTGAATTCAACATTTTGTACGCTGTCTTTGCTCCAAAGAACAATTTGTGCCGACACTCTTTCACCTTTCCAAGCGGTGCCGTTCCAATTTGTACTGTTGGACACTTCGGGAACTTCGTGCTGCTCGTAACGCATATCGATACTTCCGATAGATGCTTGAAGACCCACCGGAACTGCTGACCAGTCAGTGGTTACTTCAACGGGTAAAGTAGCTTCAGCATAATTTGAGCAATCTTTTTGTGTACGCTGTGGCGTACAACTAATAATAGTGAACATTGCCAGCAGAGAAAATAATACTTTCCGAGTTGTAATTTTAGATGTCATAATGAGAATAATTAATGAAAGTCTGTTTAATTGATATTTGTTTTAATTGTTTATAATGTCCAGCTCATATCCCCAATCTTTACCTTTTTGAGTGGCGGGCAATCCGCGCGTCATCCAGACCGGAGCCGGTACGCCTTTGAGATAATGATCGAAAAATTGTTGCAGTCGAATGGTAAGATCTTTCCGGTTGCGTCGTTCTTTGAGGTTGTGAGCTTCATTGTTATATTGGAGCATCCACACCGGTTTTCCCAATCTGCGCAGCGATACAAAAAGCTCAATCCCTTGGTACCATGGAACGGCTCCATCATTATCATTATGCATAATAAGCAGAGGTGTATTCACCTTGTCTGCAAAAAAGACGGGGGAGTTTTTGATATAAGTTTCAAGAGAGTCATTCATGGTAACACCCAAACGTGACTGTCCTCGTTCATATTGATACTGTCTGCTTCGACCCGATTCCCAACGAATGCCACCATAGGCACTTGTCATGTTAGAAACAGGTGCACCGGCACCGGCGGCTTTAAACATATCGGTCTTTGTTATTAGATATGCCACTTGATATCCACCCCAACTTTGACCTTGTATTGCCATATTTTCTTTGTCAATCCAACTATTTTCCGCCAATGTTTTGGCACCCGATACAACTGCATTGTAAGCATCTTCTCCCGGTTGTCCAACAGTATAGTCGATATCGGGAGTGAAAATAATGTAATCTCTGCTGCTGTAGAAAGGAATATTTATGGTAGAGGCGCTTGGTGCGGGGGGCATATATCTATACAATTCATCGGAATGCTTTTCATAGAAATAGATCATTACCGGATATTTTTTTGATTCGTCAAAACCTTCAGGTTTATAGAGAATCCCTTGCAAAGGAATTCCATCGTATGATGTCCAGGAAAACAATTCGGGTGTTCCCCATTTATAATCCCTCATTTGAGGATTGATATCGGTAAGCTTGGTGCTCGACTTCCACCAATTGTTGGTTACATACAAATCGGGGGATGTATTGAAATTAGCTTTTTGATAGACAAAAACGTCGCTGTTTTTCGATTTTGTAATCGATGTAAATTGATATTTATCTAATATGTGTTGTTTAACTTTAGCTTTTTTCTGTTTAGGATTGTATGTGTAGAATCCGCTCTCTTTTGTTTTGTTATCGAATGCTCTTAAGAGTAAGGTTTCATTTGGTTCAACAAAACGCTTCTCTTTATCGGTGTTTAAGTAGCGAAAAGTAATGGAATCTTTTCGACCCAATTGTTGTGTTATGTTTTGAGCCTTGGTTTCGTTTTGCGGATCAATTTTCCAAATATCAAACATGTCGTTTATTAAAACGTAGGCATCGTCTTTTCCCCATGCAGCAATTCCGTACGAACCCGGTTTACCGGGAACATCGTTTTTTTCGTTCCAAAAGTTTACACCTATCGCTTCTGTTATGTTTGACGTGTTGGCAGTACGATTGTCGTAAACAAACCAATCACCTTTATCACTATCGAACCAAAATACAAAATTGCCTTGGGCAGATAGGGATGGTCTTCCTGAAAGAGAAGTTGCAATTGATCTGATTTTGTTTGTTTCCAAATCATAAATCCATGCATCATATCGGGGTGGATCCCATTGGGATTCTAAGCGATACGGAATATCCGAATAGAGTAGGGTGTAGCGACCGTTACCTTCATCAGAAACAGTTGAATAAGGCATCTCTTCATTTGCCAACAGCGTGAACTCATTGTTTTTGTCTAATTCAATAATACCCGCGTAAGTCCTTTTCAATTCCTGCGAAAGATAGTTTAATTGTTGTGGTTGAAGATAGGGATCTTTCCAATGCCAAAGGTCCAACGAAGCTACTTCGAAATCAACAATTGTGGTATCTTTTGGAGCTTGTTGAGGTGCAGTACCCAATAATATCCTTTTTCCGTTTTTGCTGAAATTAGGATTACTGTTTTCATTGAAAATCCAGTTCGTTGGTAGCTTTGCTGTTTTTGCAGTCGCAAGAATTACAGCCGAATCCGCTTTCTGGTTAAAATAACGCAGATTAAATACTTTTTGCTCCACTTTTGAGGTATCTTGTGTAGAAAGATATACCAATTGTTCGCCTGATTCGTCGAAGCTTAAAGATTTATATTCGGCTTTTTCGTTGGAAATGCGTTTTTTTGAATAATTATTTAGATCGATAAAGATCACACCGGGCGTATCGGTAGAATCTTTTTTGTCGGGTTCGATAATTGTTGCAAATGCATTGCCGTATTTATTGAAAATATACTCTTTTGCATTTAACAGCGTGTCTTGTTGATGCGTTTTTAGATTGTGCAACACAAGTACTTCTTTATCCTTTTCTTTCTTTTTATTGTTCTTTGATTCGGTTTGAGTTGTATCGACGGATAGCGTTATTATTGTGTCGGCAGGTTGCGTCGTTATTGTGTCGGTCTCTAATGTAGTTTTGTATGCTACATAGTTGCCAAGTTCTTGCGGTGTTTTATAAGATTTTACATTTGGCAAAATCGTATATGAAAAAGTTTCATTATTCACAATTAACAGTGAATCCTTTGGCATCTCTTCGGGTTTCTTTTTATCAATTTTCGCTTGTCGCGTGTCTGCAAAAGGAGCTTTCAAAAATCCAACAGTATAACTGCCGTCAGGAGAAAGTGCAAAACTTGCTATGCGCGTATATTCAAAAGGTCTGTTTGTTTTTAAATTTTGAATAAATAATTTGCTGTCTCCTTCTTGGGGTTGAATGATGGTAGCCGCAAACCGTCCATTGTTATCAACGGATATATTGGAAAGGCTTTTCCAATCATCGTAAACGGAATGGTCTAATTGTTTCTTTTGTGCAAAAGAAAATTGTATGGAAATTATAAAAGCAAAAAGGCTAATGAATAATTTTTGTCGTTTCATAGGAAGAAATTGTGTTATAATATTTAAACAAAGCGAAAGTACAATAAAAAGAGACTTCAAACAAATAAACTGTGTATTGAGTATCGGTTTTTTTATAGTAACTTTGCATATAACTTATTGAGTCTACTCCGATAAGTCTCTGCTCTAAATCCCCCTGAAGGGACTTGGGCTGAGTGCTGATTATTAAGCTTTTCTCTCGTAAGAACAAAGAGTAGAAAAAAACTAATAATCGGCAATTGAGAGTGTTCGGAGAGGATTCACTTATTAAATATATTATGATAGAAAATAATCTGCATACAATTCCGATAAAGAAAAATCCGCTTTCCGTGGATGACTTCCTTGGTTCTTTGAAAGGGATATCAGGACTTTC
>JAQVGF010000207.1 GCA_028696875.1 Dysgonamonadaceae bacterium | reverse complement strand
TTTGGCATCCATAGTTTTGGATTTGGAATCTCCATATCTACTGATACTTTATTGATGCCTTTGCTTAATGTAAAATTAGTTTCGGTTTGTTCTTTTTCATTTCCAATGGAATAGTTGATTCGAATTTTCGCTTCGATTGGATTATCTGACAAACTAAAAACCTCCAGATGATTGGTGATTTTCACCAAATTTTCGGAGACCATTTTTTGTTCCACAAAAAAATCTTCGATGCGCGATTGGTTGTAAAAAGTAAGTGAAACAGGTCGCCAAATGCCCATTTGCACCAAGCGCATTCCCCAATCCCATCCATAATGATAGGGAGCTTTGCGGGAATAAACGCTCATTTTTTCATCCCGATGATCATTACCCACCGGATATTCAAATCCATTGGTCAATCGGGCAGGCATCAGATAATCAATGGGTGAGAAAAAACGAATATAAAGATTGTTTTCTCCTTCTCGTAAGAGATCCTTTACCGATTTTTCGTACTTCAAAAACATGTTTTCCGCATGGAATAATTTCGAACCATTCAAATAAACATCAGCATGTGTATCTAAACCTTCAAAAGTTAGTAACGCATCGTTGTGCTGCAAATCGTTTGCGGTTAATTGAAAACTCTTCTTGAAATCCCAATTTTCATCTTCTACCCATTGCACTTTTTCTTCGTTGGTGCCATAATAAGGATCGGGCAAAATATTTAATCGAATGAGATCCCGTTGAACCGATCCCGGAACAGTGGCTTCGTGCCATTCATTTTTATTAGTCTGGCTAAATTGCCAATCATTATTTAGTTGCAAAGTTTTTGGTGGTTCGCTTGCTATAAGAAAAGCAGGAATAATAGAGAGTAAAATTAATATTTTTTTCATGTTGTGCTATCTAATTATCAGTTTCTATATAGTGTTTGCCAGAAAATCACTGGCTTTAGAGTCTTTGATAAGAAAGACAATTGAATGCAAATATAAACATTATTGTTTTCTTTATCAGCCTTGAAACGCAATAGTTTGTTTTATCATTTTAAAATGATTCTGTAGATTTACTTTTCAAATTTTAACGCGATTTGAAGGTATTAATTTGTAATTTTACAGCTTGGAGCAAGCGCATTAGAGCAAGCGCAACGACTTTCAATATAAAGCATCAGGATAGAAGAATGAAAAGTATTAAAATTGAAAATAGAGATACTTTCGCACAACTATATCGAAAAATTTATATTTTTCTGCGCGAAACAATGTCTATACAAGATGTAGCCTATTTGTCGTCTATAGTGAGACAAAATAATGCTCTGTTTAATTCCACAAAATCACAACACGAACTCTTATCTTCCCTCAAAACTGCTACAATAGCAATGGAAGAAATCGGTCTAAAACAACCCACAGTTTGCTCTATTTTATTATTCGATGCTGTTCAAACGAATTATGTTTCACTTGATAAAGTAGAAGAATTATTCGGAGAAGAAATAAAAGTGATTCTGCAAGGACTTGTGAAAGTACATGAATTTAATTCTAAAAAATCAGATAACAAATCGGATATTTATGTCAAACTAATACTTTCTTTTGTTAAGGATATCAGGGTGATATTCATTGTTTTATCAATGCGAGTTCAGCAAATGAGAGAAGCTAAAAACATGGACGAGAAACAACGTTTTGATCTCGGAGTTGAAGCTCTTTTTCTGTATGCACCTTTGGCACATCGCATGGGTTTGTATAATTTAAAATCGGAATTGGAAGACTTATCTCTAAAATACACCGATCGAGAAGCATACAATTATGTTGCACAAAAACTAAATGAAACCAAACGTTCTCGCGACAAATACATATTAGAGTTTATTGATCCGGTACGCCGTAAATTAGAAAAAGCAGGATTGAAGTTTGAAATAAAAGGACGTACAAAATCGATTTATTCTATTCTAAACAAATTGAAAAAGCAGCAAATTGAGTTCGAAAATATTTATGACCTTTTTGCTATTCGGGTGATTTTGGATTCACCAATTAATCAGGAAAAAACAGATTGCTGGCAAGTTTATTCCATTATAACAGATATGTATCAACCCAATCCAAAACGTTTGAAAGATTGGCTCTCTATACCAAAAACCAATGGATATGAATCGCTACATATTACCGTAATGGGACCTCAATCTAAATGGGTGGAAGTGCAAATACGTACGCGACGAATGAACGATATTGCCGAACGTGGTCTTGCCGCCCATTGGAGGTACAAGGGCTTAGAGACCGAATCGCCCTTTGAAGATTGGCTCAATACGTTGCGTGAATCGTTAGAAAATAGAGATATTGACATTGAAAACAGACTCGAAGATTTTAAATTAAATCTGTATGATGACGAGATTTTTGTTTTTACACCCAAAGGAGATCTCAAAAAACTTCCCAAAGGTGCAACTATTCTCGATTTCGCATTTTCCATTCATTCCAAAGTAGGTTCAACATGCGTATCGGGAAAAGTAAACGGTAGAAATGTTCCTATCAAATATCAACTCAAGAGTGGTGAACAAATTGAGATAATTACATCGCCAAACCAATCGCCAAAGCAGGACTGGTTGAATTTTGTAATTACGTCAAAAGCACGCACAAAAATTCGTCAATTGCTCAAAGAGGAAGCCGCCAAGCAGATAGACTTTGCAAAAGAGATGCTTTTGAGACGAATGAAAAATCGCAAGATTGATTATAGTGAGACTATACTTATGCAGTTGATAAAAAAGTTGCGTTATAGGACTGTTACAGATTTTTACGTGGATATTGCTACCGAAAAAAGAGATGTAAACACGTTGATTGATATGTATGTTGAATTAGAGAAAAAACAATCAGACATACATGAGCCCACCTCTTCTGATATGAGCGCCGATAAATTTGAACTTCGCAAACACGAAGAAGATATTCACACTCAGGATGAATTGGTAATTGATCAAAACTTGAAAGGTATTGATTACAAATTAGCTAAATGTTGTAATCCAATTTTTGGGGATCCAATTTTTGGTTTTATCTCTTCGCAAGGAATTAAAATTCATAGATTGAATTGTCCCAATGCACGTGACTTATTTACCCGATACGGATATCGTGTATTGAAAGCCCGCTGGACCGGACAACAAACGAAATCTACCAGTTACACAACTCTGTTGCGCGTTATAGGCAATGATCACATCCATATTGTTTCAAACTTGATGTCCATTATTTCAAAAGAAGAAGGCGTGCAGTTGCGATCCATAAATATCGATTCTGATGATGGATTGTTTCAGGGAACTTTGAGTGTGGGTCTTGCAAATACCTCTACGTTAGAAGTGTTGATGAAGAAGCTAAAAGAGGTAAAAGGGGTAAAACAGATTAGTCGCTTGAGTTAAAGAGAAAAAATGGATAACAAGACGTTAGATGTTTCCTGTCCCGCATCACTTTTAACTTTTAACTTCATTCTTCTGTCATTCTTCATTCTTCATTCTTCATTCTTCATTCTTCATTCTTCATTCTTCATTCTTAATTCTTAATTCTTATACCCCATCTCAGAAACTATAAATCAACTAATTCCGGCAACAAATCGCGAATATAACTACGTTTATAATCTTCCGGTTTAACTATTTCATCGTCCCACTTAATTAA
>JAQVGF010000206.1 GCA_028696875.1 Dysgonamonadaceae bacterium | reverse complement strand
AACCATAAAGCCACCATTTACCAAATCTTTAGATTGGGGTTCATTTAAATCAGGAATATCAGATTGATAAAAATCGTTTACCTTTTTAGTTTTTTTATCATAATTTAATAAACCAAAACGACCCTTTCTGTAAACCCCCGTAATTGTTCCTATTGTGCCCTGATTCTTATGAAAATTAACTAATTTACCGATATCTATATCAGCAACCCCATCACCATAAGTAACCATAAAATCTTCATCGCCAATATAATTTTTGAGGCGACGAATTCTTTCTCCTGTCAATGTTTCAAGCCCCGTTTCTACAAAAGTTATTTTAAAATCATCACAGTCATTATTATGAAAAGTCATTTCATTATCTTTTGTACTTAAAGTAAAATCATTCAAAAGGGTGCGCCAATGGAGAAAATACTCTTTTATCATGTCGCCACGATAACCTAAAGCAAGAATGAACTCGTTGTAGCCATAATGAGAGTAAATTTTCATAATATGCCATAAAACCGGTTTTCCACCCACACTGACTAAAGGCTTAGGCTTGAATTCTGTCTCCTCTTTCATTCTAGTCCCCTGCCCCCCGCAAAGAATAATTGTCTTCATATATTTTTTACATTTAACCTACCAGGATGACGTGTGACATTCGGCCACCGTGTTCCATGATATGGTTAGAGTTAGACAAATAGAACCAATCTTACATATCTAATATAGGCTAAATTTGCCCCTCAAGCAATACTTTAGAGTGCTTTAAGTAATCAGCATCCCAACTAATTAATAAAAAATAAGGCTTTCGCCTTATTTTTTATCCCTCCAAATAAAAGAGCTTGTCAATTGGAGTTGATAACTCTTTAGCAATTAGTAATGCCAACTTAAGCGAAGGGTTATATTTCCCCTGCTCCAAAAAAACAATTGTCTCGCGCCTCACCCCAACCTTCTCAGCCAACTGCTCCTGGGTGATGCCTAGTTTAGCCCTAAATTTTTTAATCTCGTTTTTCATTTTTGAAGCTATGCTTATTGTAATATTTAAAAATGATTGAGTAGCTAATCATTAAGGCGCAAATCGAAAAAGCTAATGTCATGGCAATGGGTTGGTAAAAAGGGTTCCGATCACTAAAAGCATAAAGCCCAAACATTACTATTGCCCCAATCCATGATGTTAATTGGATTGCCAATAAAGCTGACTTGCCACCAATTTCATAATCTCTCTCATCGGCTATAACCCCAACCACTTTTTTCCTTAGATAAAAAAGAACTAGAGATGCCAAAACAAGGGTTGTAATTGGTATAAAAAAATTATTAAGAGCTAAAGAAATGCTAAAAATAAGAGATATTACAAAAACTATCCCTAATTTTATCTTGTTATACGTTTTTTTGGTCATAATTTTGTTAATTATTTCTAACAGTCTAATGTTAGAAAAAGATAACAAAAATGTCAAGTGCCTCTCACTTGCTTATTGACAATATCTTCTAAAATTTCTATCGTTGAGCCAGAACATAAACAATTAAAAAAATAGCCATGGAAAATTTATTAAGAAAAGTAAGCATTATTTCTCTAACGGGCTTGAGTATCTTTATCAGCGTCAGCGTGATAAATTTTTTTATAGAAAGCAGTGACTTGATCTTTTTTGAAATAATTGGATTTGCGACATTTCTCTCCCCCGTCTTTATTTCTCTGATTATGATTCTAGTTGGAATACTGACAGATAAAAGAACGGATCTATTGCTTTGCACTTTCCTAAATGATTTGTATTCTACTAGCCGTCCACGAGATTTTTTATTTATTTTTCCGCCCCCACGAGCCAATTACTTAAAGAGGCGCTACTATCTAAGCTCTCAGAGAAGGAATTATTCTACGGCTACGTTTAACCAGAGAAGTTGCTTGTATCCAAATCGTCCGAACCAAAAAGGTTAAAATATTTATTAAATAAAAATTGTGTGTCAACAAAAGATTGGCACACTTTTTTTACAGACAGAGTGGCATGACCCCCGAAATTCGGACACGATATTCCATATAAAGCGGTTAGGGATTAATATATAAGTAGAGATATTAATAAACTAATAAGACCGCTAAATCTGTTTTTGCGATTCCCATTTCTGTACAAAAAGTATTGATTTCTTGTTGTTTTGTGATTCTAAAAAGATCCACAATCTCTTTAGGAGTAAAACAAATCATGTGTTCTTTTCTTATATATTCCATAAATAAATCTAAATTACTATTTAAATTTTACCATAAAACAAACTATTTCCTAAAGCTACCAAAAAACCTCGCAAATACGAGGCTCTTGGGTCTATCCGATACTAAATTGTCTTGGCGGGGTGTTAGGGGCGCTGTTCGAACTTTTTTGTAACTATTCTGATTTTTTATTTACTCTATTATCAGCTGACATATTCTTATCGGGATAGCAACAAATCACATTATCTAAATACTGAATTCCGCAAAAATATTCGCAAATAGAAACATTCTTAATAGCACATTTATGGACAATGTTTCCTTCGGCTTCATTCCATGGACATTTCATCTGCTTCCAAGATGTATCATTCTCGGAAGTCAGATCAATATCCATATTAGCACCGTCTAAAATTTTAGTTTTCATAAAATACTTATAGTAAGTGAGCCTATTTAAATTATACCCTATTCTGGCGAATTTTCAAAAATTATACTTGATGTTATAATAATGGTCATGGAAAATAACGAAGAATATCAAATCCGCCGCGATAATGCCCTGAATTTTTATAATAAGATAAATTCGGTCTTTTCACCTGTCCTACAAACAAAAATTACTTTTCCAGCTGAGAGCTTTAATCATATAGTATTTAAAAATGCTAGATCGGAAAGAGAAAGATCATCACAGGCGTTGAGATTTAAATTATTACCACTAGCTGCAAAATTAATCGAATTATCTACTACTTATCAAGAGTACGAGGAATCCCCTTCAGAAGTCATTATAAAGAGGCACAAGAAGAAAATTAGAACCAACCGAACAATAAAATACTGGGGAATTATTGCTATTTTGGATGGTCAAAAAATAAAAGTAATTCTAAGAAAAATAGGCGATAATGGATCAGCGCATTTCTGGAGTATTATACCTGCCTGGACAACCAACAAATACAGAGACACTAAATTCTACACAACAATGAAGGGTTGCCCGGCCGAAGATTAAAAAAAAGACTTCAGAAATGAAGTCTTTTTTATTATGCCTGCCTTCGGCTTATGAATTAGCCGAATAGGGCTGACGCCCCACAAGCATATTATTATAATATACTCATTTTTATAAAAAGTCAATGGATTTCATTTTTTGGTTCGAACTTTTTTCTGGAAAATAAAAAACTTGAGACATTAGCTTTTAAATGGCTCTTACCGATACAAAAATCAAAAACACTCCTTAACGACGAAATAGCAAGGTTCGAACTGACGAATACCCCATAACAAAAGGACGAAATGAGCTTTTAAGCCTACTTCGTCCCGTACTGCGGAGAGGGTGGGGCGTAGTTGGAACGGTTTTGAATAATTAGAACTATTCTTTTGCTATATTTTCTGAAACTCTTATTATTAAATCATTAGCCTCCTCTTCATTTATTATAGTTCCAGTTTTATTTCTATTTATTTTATCA
>JAQVGF010000205.1 GCA_028696875.1 Dysgonamonadaceae bacterium | reverse complement strand
GATTTCCTATTGGGGCGATGGAGCTCCTGCTCCATGTAAAAAGATTCATAAAAGAGGAACTCTTCACGTTCCAACAGAGTCTTTTGTTTGCACTCACTTGCAATACGTATGTCGCTTTAGCGAAAATCTTCTCAATTCTTTCTTTGCTTCGCAACACACGGACTCGCATTGAGCGCAGCCGAAATGCTGCAAATTAGCGCAAGCGGAACAGGTTCCTCGGGGTGCAACTTTCAGTCGTACTTCGAGTATAATTCACATCTTTCCCCACAAATAATATTTATTCCCATCCCACCCCAAAGAAACTCTCCTTATCATAAGGCTTTAAAAGAATAATCTTGTAAATTTGGAAAATTAAAGATGAATATTCTCAAAAGCAACAATTTGTTTCGATGAAAGATAAAGCTGTTTTCAAAAAAGCTCTTCCCGATCTACTGGTATTGGTAACATTTATCCTTATTTCGTTTGTTTACTTTTCGTCAGCCATAGTAGATGGTCGAAAGATATCGCAACATGACTCGCTGGCTGCCATTGGGCAAGGTCAGGAGGCGCGCGACTACATGGCGCGCCACGATGGTGAACGCACACGTTGGACAAACTCTATGTTTGGCGGTATGCCCACCTATCAAATGGGGCCAACATACAATTCTACAAAGCCATTAGATGCAGCAAAACAAGCCTATCAACTGTTCTTGCCCAACTATGTTTATCTGGTCTTTATCATGATGTTGGGATTCTATATCCTAATGCGCGCACTGCGTGCAAATTACCTCATTAGTGCATTGGGCGCAATCATCTGGGCTTTTTCATCCTACTTTTTTATTATTATTGCCGCCGGGCATATCTGGAAATTTCTTACGCTTGCATACATTCCGCCCACCATTGCGGGAATGATATTAATCTATCGCAGAAAATATTGGGTAGGAGCACTTCTTGTCATGGTGTTTGTAGCATTTCAGTTGTCTGCCAACCACATTCAGATGAGCTACTACTTTCTGATTGTGATGATTGCCATTGCGATTGCTTATATGGTTGAAGCCATCAAAAAGAAGCAATTGGGAATTTATGCTAAGTCAACGGGTGTCCTTGTGGTGGCGGGATTGATAGGAGTTACGGCCAATATTTCATCGCTCTATCACACTTATGAATACAGCAAGGAGACAATGCGTGGAAAATCGGAACTCTCGCATCATGGAGCAGAAAACAAAACCGATGCAGGCTTGGAGCGTGACTATATCACAGCCTGGAGCTACGGCATAGGTGAAACATTTACGCTATTGGTGCCCAATACAAAAGGTGGAGCATCGGTGCCTTTGTCGCAAAATCAAATTGCGATGAAAAAGGCACGTCCCGAGTATCGCGAACTATACACTCAAATAGGTCAATATTGGGGCGATCAGCCCGGCACGTCAGGTCCTGTTTATGCAGGTGCGTTGGTGATAATGCTTTTTGTGTTGGGACTTTTTATTGTCAAGGGTCCTCTGAAATGGGCATTGCTTGCTGCCACCATTTTATCGATAATGCTCTCGTGGGGCAAAAACTTTATGGGACTCACCAACTTTTTTATTGATTATGTGCCAATGTACAACAAGTTCAGAACGGTTTCATCGATACTTGTTGTCGCCGAATTCACCATTCCTCTTTTGGCCGCACTCACCGTAAAAGAATTGATACAGAAACCTCAGATATTGCGCGACAATATGCGTCCGCTCTTTATCAGTGTAGGTTTCACAGCCGGAATTGCATTGCTTTTCACATTGTTTCCTCGTCTATTTTTCTCTTCATTCATCCCCATGAGCGAAATACAGGCATTGCAATCGCTTCCATCCGAACACATTCAACCCATTATGGCAAACTTGGAGGAGATGCGCATTGCCATATTCACTGCCGATGCCTGGCGTACGGTTGCATTTATATTAGTGGGAGCACTGATACTTTGGTTGTTTATCAAAAATAAACTGAAGGCGCAGTACTTGGTTGCTGCACTGTTATTGATTTCGTTGGTGGATATGTGGCAAGTAAATAAACGATATCTCAACGACAGTATGTTTACATCGCCCACACAAAATCTGAAAGCCTTTCAGACTACACCTGCCGATGAGACAATTCTACAGGATACAACGCTTTATTATCGGGTGTTGAACCTCGCTACAAGTACTTTCAACGATGGTATCACCCCTTATTGGCACAAAGCTATTGGCGGATATCACGCTGCCAAATTGCGCAGGTATCAAGACCTCATCGATGTGTATCTTGCACAGGAAATGAGTGTTTTGTCAAACGAAATTATAGAAACGCAAGGAAATCTGGACTCAGTTTCAGGGAAAGAGTTTGATGTGCTCAATATGCTCAATACAAAATGGGTGATTATGGGTGCGCAAGACGGCGGAACCATCCCGATTGAAAACCCTCATGCCTTTGGCAATGCCTGGTTTGTGGATAGTGTAAAGTACGTGAACACGCCCGATGAAGAGATTGATGCGTTGGCTGAAGTTAATCTGCACACTACGGCAGTAGTAAACAAAAATGAAGCTGATGTGCTAAAAAATTGGTTGGTAACTCCGCACGATTCACTCTCCACCATAGAGTTGACCGACTACGAAGCTAACAAACTTCGCTATAAAGTGAATGCTAAGAAGGATGAATTAGCAATATTCTCCGAAATTTATTATCCCGATGGATGGCAAATTACTATTGATGGAAAACCGGCACAAATGCTACGTGTTAACTACACATTGAGGGCTTTGCCCATTCCTGCCAATAGTAAAACGGTGGAGTTTTATTTTAATCCTACCAGCATCAAGGTAACAGACGGTATTGCTTATGCGGCAATATTGTTGATGCTGTTGACAGCGGGCGGTGCGGTATATTTTAAGCTGAGAAAAAAGAAGAATATGCGATGAGTATTCTAATTTTCGAATGATTCGATAGAGGATTTTTTATTGAGTTTATTTGAACGAAAAACTACTCAGAGCATTTGATGCAATATAAACTTTCGGGACGAACCAGAATTCTTCCAAGAGGTATTTCTTTTCTGCAATTAACACATTTGCCAAACTCCGGTGTACCTACATTTGGTAATATAAATTCCAATGAAGAAAGTTTTAAATTTGCTTGCTTAAGTGCAGAATTAGTGATACTCATATTGTTCATTGCATTCGTTCGAGAAACTAAATCTATTGCACAATCCGGCGCAACAGGCTTTGTTTCTTCCTTATACATTTCAATCAGTTTTTTAGTTTTATGAATCTCTTCTTTTATCAGTTGTTTTATTTCAGTGTTTTTCATAGAGCGAAATTAGTAGGGTTATTTCAATTAGATCAATTATTGGATAATCTGAACCTCTTCTTTTCAAATTAATTTCGTGAAATTGTATCTCAATTGTTTTTATTAATTATCAACAGATTAGATGAGATTACTGACAAAGAGTTTAATAGCTACTTGATAGTTAACTCTTGATCGATATTCATTTAAACATTGAATTACGCATTAAATCTGATTTCTAACTATCTTCATGATGTAAAAGAAAAAAATGTATCTTTGTATAAAACAGTAGGATACTTATGAATTCACCTTTAGCAGAACGTTTACGACCACAAACATTGGACGATTT
>JAQVGF010000204.1 GCA_028696875.1 Dysgonamonadaceae bacterium | reverse complement strand
TTTAAAATTAAAGTTGTAAATTTGAAATATATAAACCATTCAAAGATAACCGAACTTAAAATGATAGACAGAATAGCAAAACCTTTTTTAAAATGGGCAGGGGGCAAATCTCAACTCATTAATGAAATAGAACAGGTTTTGCCTAACAATTTAGCAGAAAAGAAATTTACGTACATTGAGCCATTTGTTGGAAGTGGAGCAATTCTGTTTTGGATGTTAGCTAATTCCCCGAAACTTGAAAAAGCAGTAATAAATGATGTCAACGAAGATTTAATCAATGTCTATAAGATTATTGCTGCGAATCCCGAAGAATTAATTTCTGTGCTTGAAATTTTACAAAATGAGTTTCACTCTTTAGAGGGTAATGAGGATAATAAAAAACTGTATTACTATCAGAAGCGAGAATTATACAATACGAGGAGTTCTGATAGAACAACTCAGGCTGCATTGTTTATTTATCTTAATCGAACATGCTTTAATGGTTTATATAGAGTAAATAAAAAAAATTATTTCAATGTTCCAATGGGTGGATACAAGAAACCGACAATTTGTGATAAGGAAAACATTTTAGCTGTAAGCAACGCACTTCAAAAAGTGGAGATACTTAGTGGTGACTTTGAGCAAACACTTCACTTTGCCGATAAGGAAACCCTTTTCTATTTGGATCCACCCTATAAACCTTTGAGTTTAACCTCGCATTTTAACTCTTACAATAAATTAGAGTTTAATGACGAAGAACAAATTCGTTTGAAAAATTTTTGTCTGAAAATAGATTCTTTGGGTTATAATTGGATTTTAAGTAATTCGGATGTAAGAGGCATAGATCCAAATAATAATTTTTTCGATGAGCTATATAGCGAATTTAATATTAAACGAGTTGAAGCGAGGCGAAGCATTAATTCAAATCCAGAAAAAAGAGGTTCTTTAAAAGAGTTGTTAATCACAAATGGGTGATACGAGAAAAGAATATGGAATCATCAACTTTTAAATTCTGAATTATGGCGAAATTGATAAAGAACCTTCAAAATAATAGAAAGGTAATCTTTGATAAAGGGAAATTTGATGAATGGTGTGTTTATGTTGTTGAATCTAATGGTTTGAAAAAAGCACCTTTTGATGAGACATATTTTAGCGAGTTGCAACAGATATCTTTGAAGTACCCAAATAATAAATTATACGACGATTTTGTTTTACTGTATGAAGAAACTACAAAACATATTGACAGTACTGTTCTGACTTTGATTGATGATATTGTTAGCTCCTACAATGAAGAGGATAGAATAGCAATTGAACAATGGTTTACAGTAATATATGCCGGCATGATTGCAGAAGAAAATAAGGAAAATGCCATTTTGAGGAAAAGAATAAAAAGATTGGGAATGCATCAGGTTTTACTGCTAAACATGTCGGCAAAAGATGCTGCTCAATTCAGTTATGGGAAAAAGTGGCGAGTACTTGATGCTATTATGAAGCCATTGGGGTTTTGATGCAAAAGTATTGTAAATCATCTTATGACACAATCCCTAAACTCCTATTTTTCCTTCAATAAATCCGGTCTCAATTTCTTAGTCCGCTCAATAGATTGTTCCAAACGCCATTCGTCAATTTTGCGATCGTGACCCGAAAGGAGTATATCGGGAACCTTCCAACCTTTATATTCCGCCGGTCGTGTGTAAACAGGTGGTGCCAACAAGTTATCTTGAAAGGAATCGGAAAGAGCAGATTGTTCATCGCCAATTGCACCGGGAATAACCCGAACCACAGCATCGGCAATCATGGCAGCAGCAAGCTCACCACCGGTGAGCACAAAATCGCCAATGGATATTTCGCGCGTTATCAAATGTTCGCGTATGCGAAAATCGATTCCTTTATAATGCCCGCAAAGAATGATGATGTTTTTCATCAAAGACAGCTCATTTGCTATGCTTTGAGTAAATTTCTCGCCGTCGGGCGATGTAAAAATCACTTCATCGTAATCGCGTTGCGATTTCAAATAAGAGATAGCATTATCAACAGGCTCTATCTGCATTACCATCCCCGCTTCGCCGCCAAAAGGATAATCGTCCACCCGACGATGTTTACCGATTCCATAATCGCGCAGGTTGTGCAGTCCAAACTCAACCAAGCCTTTTTCTTGTGCACGTTTAAGTATGGAGCAATTAATAGCTCCTTCAATCATTTCGGGTAAAACTGTTAAGATATCGATTCGCATAATGAAATAGAGTAAAGTCCGATCAGGTTCCTACAAAGATACAAAAAGTGAGGAGAAAATCTCCTCACTTTTCTACAGTGAATTTTTATTATTGAAAAAATTATCAACTAAGGGCTCGGCGCAATCCCTAAACTCCTCCAACGCCTTCTGTTGGTATTTCACCACCTCCGCCCGATTTCAAGTCTTCGTTGCTAATTCCTCTTTGCACTTTTTTGATGGACGATTTTAAATCTCCAAAACGGAACGTTACATTCAAACTAACGGATCTGGCAGGACGTCTGAACAGACTTTCTTGGGTGAAATTCTCACCGGTTGTATACGATTGGTGATCCATATATTTCTGAAAAGGATTGCTACCACGGATGGCTACATCAAGTTTCTTATTCAAGAAACTTTTGCTGATTCCAAAAGACATGTAATAGAATGGATCCATTTTGGTTTGAAGCATGATACGGTTTCCGAAGTATCCACCATTCAGGGACAAACGAACTTCGTAAGGGAACGTATAAGTGATTCCCGAAAAAGCACGGAAAGAGAAGCCACTGTTTTTGAGTGCCTCATTCTCATTGCTTTTCAAGTCAATGTAGTTGCCGGTTCCGTTAACAAAAACACTTAACTCCTTAATGGGAGCCCATCTTACATATCCGTTTAAACCCACGGATTGGCTTTTGCCAATATTGCCATACGTGCTATTATTAATTCCATTTTCAACAAACTGATAAGACTGAATGGAATTATTCGTTATGGAATAATTTACACTGGCGTTGAGGTTGAGCTTTTGAGAAAAAGATCCGTAGTTCAATGAAATATTGTGATTCTTTTCAGCGTCCAGACTGGGATTACCGTAACTAATATTTAGCGGATCAATGTTGTTAACATACGGATTCAAGTACCAAATGCCCGGCCTATAAATACGCATGTTGTATCCCAAACGAAGAGTTTGCGTCATGCTCATTTGGTAAGATAAAGCTAAGGAAGGAACAACATCAAGAAAATTGGTTTTTACCACCGAATCATTTTGACTAATAAAGTTGATGTTTTGATTGGTCTGTTCGGCACGTAAACCTGCTTTTAGTCCAAATTTATCTTTTTTGAATCCATAGCTGGTATAACCTGATGCGATGTATTGATCGTGCTGGAAGTCGTTTTTCCGACTTACATCGGGTTTCCACTCATTCGTGGGAATATCCAAATACATGTTATTACCAAAGCTGGAGTTGTCTCTGTAGATATATTTTAATCCTGCTTCAATGGTGTGATTCTCCGTCAATGGATCCACATAATCGATTTGTCCGGTATGCTCTTTCCCATCTGCTTCATTGGAGTTTTTCATTTTAAAATCTTGAGGTCTCAAAATGGGAATTCCCGTAATGTTACGAGTTTCAGTTACACCGTCGCTATTAT
>JAQVGF010000203.1 GCA_028696875.1 Dysgonamonadaceae bacterium | reverse complement strand
TTGACGGAGGAAGGACTTTTAAGTTCGTAGGATGGGTTGTACCGCCTTATGATGAAAAGAAGGTCGATCTTTCTCTGAAAGTTAAATTGGAAGAAGACGATGCCCAAAACCCTCATCCTAACCAATGCCGCGCAGTGATGTCTCAAACAATCAGACTTGAAAATGGCAAGCTGATTTGCGCAATGCGCCGAAAGTATAAAGATCATAATTGGGTTGATGCATACGTTTCCGAAGATGGTGGTAACTCCTGGACATTCCTGTCGGAAGTTGGAGATGCGGGAGCAGGTAATGGGAATCCTCCCGCACTCAATATAACTGACAAGGGACGACTAATTGCAGTTTTCGGCAACAGAAAAGAGCCGGGTACCATGATGGTTGTGTACAGCGATAATGAAGGAAAATCCTGGAGCGAACCAAAGATCCTGAGAGATGATTTTGGCTCTGAGGATATGGAGACGATAGATCTGGGTTATCCCCAATTACTGAAACGTAAAGATGGTAAAATGATCGCGCTCTATTATTGGTCTACCAAAGATTGTCTGCACCATATTGCCGCAACAATATGGGATGGAGATAATTAGGGTTTGTAATAAAATAAGATGACTGTTTGAAACGAAGCTATTTTATTCGTTAACAACTTGAAAATTCTGCGAATAGCGGGCTATTTAATGAATTTTCAAGGAAGTTAAAGGACAAAAGAGCAAGTTTAAAGCGTCAACTTATTTCGGCACAATCCCTTAGGAACGGTGTATGTTTACCGCATAAATAAGACGTTTAGAAATGATTTTTTGTCAGAACTAAAATATTTAAATAAACTTGACCTATGAAAAAAAATGAATTCGTTTTAGCGGTTTTAATCTTGGTAATTGGAAGTATATTTTTCAACTCTTGTTCAAGAGGTGATGATTCGGATGATGATTTACTCGGTGCATCGAAACCGAATTATAATATGTTGTCTGATATAACAGTTGTAGGATTATATACCACGCAGTGGGTTGGGGAAAGCGGATCTATTTCATTGATTATTGATTTCGACAGAGTAGATTGTAATTTTAATTATACAGTTTCAAGTTCAGGAAAACGGACAGTTTCCAAATATAAATATACTTACAAACATCCCACTGTTACCTTAACACCGGAAGATGATAACGATGGTGCCCTAATAGGTACGACAAAGCTTGGTGGAATCAAGGCTTCTGATAAAATGTCCTTCGTTGATGCTGATGGTTCCAATGTTTTGTTTACCGTTATCAGAAAAAAATAAACTTTGATTCTATAACATTTCGCTCATATAGGAACTCATATTGGTAGCGTTACGGATCTACTACAGACAGGTCGCTCCATACGGAGTTGAAATCAGACATTGATACATATGTGCTACAAACAAGTGGTTTTCAAATAAAAAGCAAATAGAATAATCAAATTAAAAACCATAGAATTTGCAAAAAGCAAATCAATTAATATACTAATATCCAGCGTCCTGCCATGACGGGGCTGAACTATCTGTAGTAAACACAATAGCCATCACGACTCCTATCTACACAGGCTTGAACTATAAATCACTCTAAATCAAGTTGTTTTCCGATTGTATCGCACACGCTGCCGCGCGAGTCCTCTCGTGTGGTTTAATAAGAGTTATTGGGAAACTGCACGATATAATCGTGTGGCAGGGCAAGCACTTTACAAAAGTGTGAAAGATGTAACTATTGAGTTTAATAATGTAACATATATGTATAGATAAAGGCTTAGTTTTACATGTAGATTATTTATAACAATTTAAAAATTAGAGTAATGAAAAAACAGTTGGGTTTGTTGGTTTTAGTCGTTTCTGTGTTATCTGGATTTCTTTTTGTATCGTGTGAAAAAGAAAAAACAGAAACCAATATGATTATAAGAAATTGGACTTTGGTCTCTAAAACTGTAGCAGGTGTAAATGTTGCCACTGCTTGCGAGAAAGATTCAAAATGGGATTTTAAATCTGATGGTTCATATGTTATCAAAAGTGGTTGTGATACAAATACAGGAACCTGGGAGTTGTCAGACGATGGAAAAGTACTAACATTGAATAGAATTACTGCTTACAAGGTAATTGAAAGCAATATTGTTAAACTCGTAATTGAAATGCAGGTAGGTGAACTGGATTTAGTACGATGGACATTTAAATAATCAATAAATATGCACTCATAAGGCTTCAAGGTTTCTGAAGCTATGATTGCATATTAATTAACTTGACTTTGAAAACACGAAAAAGAATACTACTAACTGGTGCTGCTGGAACTGTTGGACAAGCAGTTTTGAAAGAGTTGTGCACAATAAAAAACAGATATGAAGTTACAGTCTTTGATATCAAGTCAAGCAAAACAATAAAAAAGTTCAACCCTTTCAGAGAAGAGATTAATATCGTTTACGGAGATATAGAGAATGAGAACGATTTAATTAAGGTATGTCATGATAAAGATGTAGTCATACACCTTGCTGCAATAATACCACCTTTGGCGGATGAGAAACCTAAGTTATCTTATCAGGTTAACGTGAAAGGGACAGAAAAGCTAATCAGGCTTTTAGAGCAACATTCTCCCAAAGCTTTTTTCTTATATAGTTCATCAATTTCTGTGTATGGAGACAGGCTAAATAATCCATTGATAACAATCAATGATAAGTTAAATCCAAGTGAGGGTGACGAATATGCTAAAACGAAAATATTAGCTGAGGATATTATACAAAGCTGTAAACTTGATTGGACTATTTTCAGGTTGACTGCCATAATGGGTGGCCATAAAATTTCCAAATTAATGTTTCACCAACCGCTTAAAACCTCACTGGAGATAGCGTCACCTGAAGATACGGCAAGGGCATTTGTTAATGCAATAGATAAACAAGCGCAGCTCTCAAAAAAAATATTCAATTTAGGCGGTGGACAAAATTGTCGGATAATTTATGATGATTTTCTATCCCGTTCATTTAAAATTTATGGTTTAGGAAAACTTGATTTTCCACCTAAGACATTTGCCGAGAAAAATTTCCACTGTGGTTATTATGAGGATGGATATGTGCTGGATAATATTCTAAATTTTAGAAAAGATACGTTGTTTAATTATTTTGAAAATCAGAAAAAGGATGTGTCAATTTTTAAAAAACTAATTATTTCAATCTTCCATAAACCAATAAAGAAATATTTGCAAAGTCAATCCGAACCTTTAAGAGCATATATCAATCAAGATATAAAATCGATTGAACATTATCTGAAGTCTGACACTTAAAAATAAGTAAGAACGAAAATTATGAAATTTATGTTTTTGGTGCTATTATTATCTGTGATTTACGGAGATACTCCGTATACAGAAACAGTTGATTTAAAAATTGTGGTGACAAATATAAAAACACTGGAAGGAACTATTGAAATGGGGGTTTTTAATATTCCAAAAACATTTTTACAAAAAGGGAAAGAATATAAAACCTACTCCATGAAAGTAACAAGTGACACGATTGTTTTTTTATTGAATGATTTAAAAAAAGATAGTTATGCCTTTTCCATCTATCACGACATAAACTCAGACAGGGAATGTAATTTGAATTTTTTTGGAATACCGAAAGAGCCCTATGGTTTTTCAAAAAATTATAGACCGACACTTTCAAAACCATCTTTTAATGATTGTAAAATCAATGTACATGAAGATATGTCAATAGCTATTGAATTGCTTGATTAA
>JAQVGF010000202.1 GCA_028696875.1 Dysgonamonadaceae bacterium | reverse complement strand
GATTGTTGGATGAGGTGCCTTTCTCTGAAAAAGATTTTATTTTTCACAATGGAATGTATCATAGCTTTATGCATCACGGTTCCTTTTCGAGAATCAATCTGAAGGAGGCAGTAGAAAACGTGAATCATAACTTCAATTCAGCATCCGATTATCTAAAAAATGCCGATTTTTTACTTATAACATTTGGCACTTCTTATGTCTTTAGATGGAAAGAATCGGGTGAAATTGTGGGCAACTGTCACAAAATACCTGCCGATAAATTCAGTAGAGAACGATTAACGGTTGATGATATTGTTTTACAGTGGAGCAGTCTAATTCAACGTATTCTGCTTGCAAATCGGAATTTGAAAATTCTCTTCACCGTAAGTCCTATTCGGCATTTTAAGGATGGCGCACACGAAAATCAACTAAGCAAAGCAATTTTGCATCTTTCCGTAGATAAAATAAAGGATGAGTTTTCTGACAATCTGTTTTATTTCCCGGCTTATGAGATTGTGATGGATCAATTGCGCGACTATCGCTTTTATACAGATGATATGCTACATCCTTCTTTGCTCACACAAAATTATATTTGGAAAAGATTTGGAGATACTTATTTTTCAGTTGAAACTGAAAAAATTAATGCAGAATGGAGGAAAATAGTTCAAGCATTATCTCATAAACCTTATCATTCGCGTTCTGAGGAGTATCAAAAGTTTATTCATCGAACAATAGATGAGTTGCAAGCGTTCGAAGAACGGTATCCATTTTTATCTTGTTTTCAAGAAAAACAGGAATTAACACAACTACTTAATCACTCTTATTAGAAGGATAATTTTTATGGAATATGATATCACTGAGATAATTAAAGTTTTAGGTATTAAATCGGGCAAAACAAACGATGCGATAATTTCAAATTTGCTTACCGATAGCAGAAAATTATCGGACCCTAACAAGACACTTTTCTTTGCGCTTAAAACAAAAACTAACGATGGACATAATTACGTCCATGAGCTATACGCAGATGGAGTAAGGAACTTTGTTGTATCTTCAAAAAATGTATTATGGAATAAACTTTCCGATGCTAATTTCTTATTAGTAAAGGATACATTGGCTGCCTTGCAAAAATTGGTGACTCATCATAGAAGAAAATTCGATATTCCCATTATTGGAATAACAGGAAGCAACGGAAAAACGGTTGTAAAAGAGTGGTTGTACCAACTTCTTCAACAAGATTATAACATTACCCGTTCACCGCGTAGCTACAACTCTCAAACGGGAGTTCCATTGTCGGTATGGCAACTGAACGAAGCCACAACTTTGGGCATTTTTGAAGCAGGGATTTCTATGCCGAACGAAATGGAAAACCTTGAAAGTATAATTTACCCTACCATTGGAGTTTTTACAAAACTCGGAGAAGCTCATCAGGAAAACTTTGCTTCACTGCAACAAAAATGCAACGAAAAATTGGAGCTCTTTATAAATAGCGATGTGATTATTTATAACGAAGACAATCTGATTATATCGCAATCTGTTGAAAATATGGCCATGTCTCATAAAACGTTTACATGGTCGCTAAAAAACAGAGAAAATCCACTTTACATAAAAGAGATAAAAAGCTCCAGCGATAAAACCACCATTTATTATTCGTTCCTCGGTTTCGACACTGATTTGGAAATCCCTTTTATTAGTGGTGCAGCTATCGAAAATGCAATTACTTGTCTGGCCACGCTACTTTACCTTCGGGTTTTACCCGAAGATATAAAAAAAAGAATGCCCACCTTGGATCCTGTAGCAATGCGCCTGGATGTAAGACAAGGCAAAAACAATTGTATCATAATAAACGATACTTACAACTCTGATTTTAATTCCATTAAAATAGCTTTGGAGTTTCAGAGTCAACGAAATGCTGATAAATCATTGAAAAAAACTTTAATTTTATCTGACGTTTTTCAATCAGGCTTGCTCCCCAAAACATTATACAAAAAAGTTTCAGAGATAATTGATCAAAATAATATCAACCGAATTATTGGCATCGGCAGTGATATTTCTCAGTTTAGTTCTGTTTTTTCTATGGAGAAGCAGTTTTTTACAACAACTGAAGAGTTTATACGTTCTCAGGTCTGGAAGGAATTTAGAAACGAACTGATTCTTGTGAAAGGGTCAAGAAGTTTTCATTTCGAACAGATTATTGCATTGTTAGAAAAGAGAATACACGAAACGGTGTTAGAAGTAGATTTAGATGCATTGGTTCATAATTTTAATTTTTATAAAACAAAGGTTGCACCTAATGTAAAGCTCATCTCCATGGTTAAAGCAAACGGATATGGAGCTGGAGCCACCGAAATAGCCAAGACCCTTCAATATCACAGATGTCGCTATCTGGCAGTTGCAATTGCGTCTGAGGGAGTATCTCTAAGGGAAGACGGCATAACAATGCCAATAATCGTGTTAAACTCTGAAACTAATGGTTTTGAAGAGCTCTACGATGCCAACCTCGAACCCGAAGTTTATAATTTTAGGATATTAAAAGCATTTATAAAAGAAGCCGAAAGGCGAGGTGTTACCGATTATCCAATACATTTAAAGCTGGACACCGGAATGCATCGACTTGGATTTGTTAGGGATGAAATACCTGAACTTATCGACTTATTGCGGAAGCAAAAGAGCTTGCAAGTTGTATCAACATTCTCGCATTTGGCCGCAAGCGAAAGTTGGGTTTTTGACGGTTTTACTGAAAAGCAGATAGATATATTTGAAGAAATGTCCTCTCGGATAGAAAAACAATTGGGGTGTGAAATTAGCAGACATATTTTAAACTCGGCCGGAATAGAACGTTTCCCCGACAGTCAGTTTGATATGGTACGATTAGGGATCGGTTTATATGGAATAAGTGCCAGCGGCATAAATGGCTTGAGAAATGTGTGCACTCTAAAAACAACGATTCTCCAAATTAAAACGATTAAAAGTAATGAAACTGTAGGATATGGACGCAAAGAAAAACTGGATCGCGATGCGCGTATTGCCACCATTCGGATTGGATATGCGGATGGTTTGAGCCGACAATTTGGAAACAGAAAAGGCAAAGTGCTTGTAAATGGTGAATATGCTCCAATCATTGGCGATGTATGCATGGATCTTTGTATGATTGATGTTACCGATATTAAGGCAGATGAAGGGGATTCGGTTATAATATTTGGCGAAAATTTATCGGTTGTTGATTTGGGTGAATCAATTCAAACAATTCCCTACGAAATATTAACTGCAGTATCGCCCCGTGTAAAAAGAATCTATATTAAAGAATGAATATTCGTTTAGATTCTCTTACGGGAGGGTACATGTAAGTTGAGAGTGGTAAGTGGTAAGTAGTAGGTGATGAGTTTATGAGATAAGATTAGTGTTGAAGTGTAGAGACACACACACAAGATTTTGTCTTTTTTTGTATGAAGTCATCACTACTATTATAAGTGTCATCAAGAATTCTGTTTCTCAAATCATTGGAACTAAAATAAGCTCGCAAGATTTATGGAGTTGAATAGGGTATTACGTCTCAGCAGTTTTCACCCGAACGCCGTCAAACGCTATTAAAAGTAAAATTCAACACAAAAAAAAAGGCGCAATTTGCGCCTTTTTTTTATATAAACTTTTAAACTGTGATTAGTCAGCGATGAAAATTGCAACGCGGTTCCAATCGTTTTCAGCATAAGGTTGTTCTGTATCACCTTTCCAGTC
>JAQVGF010000201.1 GCA_028696875.1 Dysgonamonadaceae bacterium | reverse complement strand
TTATTGCATTTTCTATTTTTCCACTAAGGACACCCAATATTTCATATTCCTCACTCAAGTCCTTAGAAACAACTCTCCCAATAATGCTACCAAGCGATCCACTACCTATTATAGCTAATTTATATTTCTTCATTTTATTGTCCTTTCTTTAGTAGCATAAATCCCCGCTGGCGCAGGTCTCTTACCTGTGCCAAAGGAGCGTTTATAATGCGATTAAATAGACAAACAATATAATCAATATTACTTGAATATTGATTATATTGTTACAACAATTAACCAACTGCCACTTCCCGTTATGTCATCGGGATAAAATTAGGAGCAGAGGAATTGATTACTGCCTTGTATTAATCACCAAATTCGTTGGTTCAAAAGCTATGCACTCCATGGTTGCGCTGCTATTTTTCTTGTTTTTATTTTTCTTATCCACCATTTCCATATACATCATCAGCCCGTTTTTGTATTGTTCGGAGAATTTCTGCATTGCCGGCGGAAGATTTGTATGTTCACTTTTAAACATATTCCCGAAGCCAGCTACCATATCAGGAGCTATGTAGGTGATGATTTTATATTCATCGTTCTCCATCTCGCGTCCAATGCAGTCGTAACCCAAAAATTTACGGTTGGGCAGTTCTTTAAAAGTGTAATCGTTATACGTATCCATCTCTTCTTTGTCCACTGCATTGCTTAAATCCATTTCTGTAGCTATTCCCATACCATTCACATAAGTGAATAATACTTTATTGCCTTCATCAAAAACCATCGACATGTTCATATCTTTATCTTTGCCCATATTCATTTTGACACCCATGTAGGGCTCCGTTTTACTGAGGAAGTAATCGAAATCAACTTCACCTTCCTGGGTGGCCATTTTCAGGGCATAGCGATAATCGAAGTTGTATGAAGCGGGCAATTTTGACATATCAACTTTTTTACCGATCGGATTCATAAGTTTGCTAAAATCGGGATTCAGCATTTCGTCCATAGCCTCACTCGTTTTATCAGCGGTTTTGTCAACCGTTTTCTGGATAACTATATCCTCGGTCTTTTCCAAGACACGTTCTTTTAATTTTTTTAAAAATTGAGCGTTGGATTGGCTTACTCCAAAGCTAACAAGCAAAACTGCTGCTAATAATATTCTTTTCATTTTGTTTTGTTTTTTAGGTTACTATATTTATTTCTCATTATCATAAGAAGTTTCTATTCATTTTCTATAAAAACAAAACTACTATCACAACCGCAAAACTACTATAACTATTTTCTCAAATAATTGTAATAAGACTCATTTCGCTATATTATTGGAGTAAATTTAGTAAGCAACAGGAAAATAGATTTTTATGACGTGATTATTTTACCTTAGGAGGGTTTTTATAAAGCATTTTTCTATATTTGGTAGGTGGAACTTTAAACAGATCTTTTCTTTATTAGAAGATTTTGAAAAAAAAGAAACTTCGCTAAAACCCAAAACGTAGCAGACATCTGTAATATGACTATGGTAAATAAGGTTTGGATAAGGGGTGGTGTAATCAACGGTTATTAAGATCCAGAGAATTGCAAAAATAAGATTCTTTGAAAATATTAGAATTCAAAACGCACCAAATAAGAATTTTGAAGAGAGAGTTAAACCTTGGTGAATTTTACTTCAGTATCATGCTCAAATTCCAAGGCACAGGTCAGAGACTTGCGCCAGCCAGACTGAGGTAAATAAGTCATTCACGCTATTTGTAGCGAACATCAAGTATAATAACTAAAAGGTTAAAAGCTTACGCCCTTATCTTTGTGCCACCTGACAAAGATATGCATTTATTCTATATTTGTTTATTAATTGAAAATTCAATAGCTTTAGCACTGGTTGTTTCCCTTTGGGGATGCTTGGAGGGAGGGCGTAGCCCGACCGAAAAGCATCCCCAAAGGGAACCGCCTTAGAGATGGATTTTAATGTCCCTCTAGTTTATTTTATTTATTTTATTTCACCGATATGATTAATAATACATCTCTTAAGAAGTGGTCTCGCCTTGAATCAAAAAGCTTAGACAACCAATTTATAAACGATATGGTTGAAGGTATGAACTGTTCACCTTTCGAAGCTAAAGCAGCCTTAGATTCAGTTCACAAGGTTTATGGCGACTACTTTGATTACTCACAAGAACTTGCTCCCGGGAAGGCTAAATTCATTGTTATATCAGCTGAGGATTCTCCCGCCACAAAGTTAACCGATGCAACAAAGATAACAGTTACTCTGACCATTAATGATGACAAAGAAGATTTGCCTATTAAAGAGAAGATGGGTGTTATTGGGCTTAGACAACATCGATTAACTCGCATCTGCAACGAAGCATTTATGCAAGGTGGCCTGCTCACGGTAGAGGATATAGCGAATCGTATATTTTGTTGTGGAGAAAGAACTATTGTGAGAGATTTACAAGCTTTGAGGGAGCAAAACATCTTTGTTCCTTTACGTTCTACAATTAAGGATATGGGGAGAACTCTTTCTCATCGTTCACTGATTGTAAAAGAATGGGTCAAAGGAAAAGAATACACAGAGATTGCTCGCAACACTAATCACAGTATCAAAGCGGTAAATAATTACGTGAATAAATTTAAACAAGTAGTGGCATTAATGAAAGAGGGCTACGATGTACATACAATTGCTTTTTTAACCAAGATATCAAAACGTTTGGCAGAAGAATATATTGACATTCATGCCCACATGGATATTGTTCCCTCTCGCAAACACGAGTTGGAAGCTTTATTAAAAAAAAGATTACCAAACCAATAGAAAAATATGACATGTTACTACCATCATACGCATCAAAACATTATAAATCTGCTCATAAGCGCTTTTTAAAGCCGGCTATCGAAAACTTTTTTAAAACGGAGCTCCCTAAAACATTTGGTCCAAGCATCCGTAGTAGTATTGCAGACGAGCTCATAAAGATATTTGAAGCCAATAATAGAGATATCAACACTATAAAGCCTGGTCAAATCCTATGGAATGCTATACATAAAGACACAAGAGCCGGTTCACCGGGTATGAAGCTTGTGCCGGTTGTGCTTACTATAGTCAATGATGATGATATTTCAAAACTTGAAAATGGGTTAAAAATAAAAGAACATAAAGAAAACGTAATAGCTAGAATACTCCAAGAGGCCTATTCTCAAAATGCATTGCTTTCCATGAGGGATGCAAGTTTATTGCTCTGTACTGCTGATAATCATGCTTCTATATTAAGAAAAGCATATGAGCAAAGACATAATGTAAACTTACCACATCCTGGGACATTGCATGATATGGGTTCATGTACTACGCATAAATATCAAATTATATATAAATGCGTAGTCGAGAAAAAAGATCCTATGATTGCAGCAAAAGAAACGAATCACTCAATCAAAGCCGTTGATCGTTATCTCAAAGATTTTAACCGAGTGAAAACTTTGTATATGGACAGTAAAGATGAAAGTTATATTCATCTTGTTACAAATCTATCATTCGGTTTAATTGATCAGTATATCAACATTATAAACCAATATGTATAAAGACTATTAAAATGAAAAGAAACATGCATTTATATTTGCAAAGCCATTTGGCTTTATTGTAAAGGGCGAAAGATTCTTTTATGAAATAACCAGGAATCTGAATATATTATATAGTCAGAAAACTTTAGTTATATAGTAGTTGTAGGTATTATGTCGACTTCTTCAATAACTTTCAATGTCCAAA
>JAQVGF010000039.1 GCA_028696875.1 Dysgonamonadaceae bacterium | reverse complement strand
ATAAAAACTAAATTATATTGCGTGTCTTTGGGGTCATAACCCGAAAAACGTATCAGCAATATGATACAACATGAAATTTATATTGAACAACTAAAGCTCTTTATTCTCAAACCTCACACCTCAGTTTACGCTTCTTCATCAAGCACCACCAGGTTATCAATAATAAAGTTTTGACGATCCATGGTGTTTTTGCCCATATAAAACTCAAGTAAATCTTTCAGCAAGTCCTCTTTGCGCATAGTTACTTTATCGAGACGAATATCTTTTCCGATGAAATGTTTAAATTCATCAGGAGAAATTTCGCCCAAACCTTTAAATCGGGTAATCTCCGGATTGGGATTCAATTCTCTTATGGCAGCCAGACGTTCGTCATCGTTGTAACAATAAATTGTTTTTTTCTTATTCCTTACTCTAAACAGAGGAGTTTGAAGAATGAAAACATGATTTTTCTTGACTAAATCGGGGAAAAATTGCAAAAAGAAAGTAAGCAATAGCAAGCGAATATGCATTCCGTCTGTATCGGCATCGGTAGCAATAATTACTTTGTTGTAGCGCAAACCGTCCATGCCATCTTCAATATTGAGAGCTGCTTGCAAAAGATTGAACTCTTCGTTTTCGTACACCACTTTTTTTGTCAATCCAAAACAGTTAAGAGGTTTTCCGCGCAAACTAAATACTGCTTGTAGATTTGGATCGCGACTTTTTGTTATGGAACCGCTTGCGGAATCACCCTCAGTAATAAAAATAGATGTTTCTTCTAAGTTTTCTCCTTTGGTGTCGTTATAGTGAATTCTGCAATCGCGTAACTTCTTGTTGTGTAAGTTAGCTTTTTTTGCGCGTTCGCGCGCAAGTTTTGTTACTCCGGCAATTGCTTTACGCTCTTTTTCTGAATCCAAGATCTTTTTTTGCAATATCTCTGCAGTTTGCGGGTTTTTGTGCAAAAAGTTATCCAACTCTTTTTTTAGAAAATCGCCAATAAACTTGTTAATGGATACACCATCGGGAGCAATTTCTTTTGATCCTAATTTAGTTTTCGTTTGAGATTCAAATATGGGCTCTTCTACCTTAATACTTATTGCTGCAACCATACCACTTCTAATATCGGAAAATTCAAAGTTTCGGTTGTAAAACTCGCGCATCACCCGTGCAACTGCTTCTCTGAAAGCTGTTAAATGTGTTCCACCTTGCGTGGTGTGTTGTCCGTTTACAAAGGAGTAGTACTCTTCGCCATACTGATTGGCATGAGTAATGGCAACTTCAATATCGGTTCCGTGAAGATGAATGATTGGGTAAAGGATTTCATCGGTTAAATTTTCATTAAGCAGATCGACCAGCCCGTTTTTCGAAAAGAATTTCCTATCATTGAACGATATTGTTAAACCGGTATTTAAAAAAACATAGTTTTTCAGTAGCGGCTCAATATGCTCTTCCCGATATTGATATTCTCCGAATATGGTTTCGTCGGGAACAAACTCTACTAATGTTCCATTGTTTTGAGTGGATGTTTCAAGTGCGGATTCATTAACAGTAATTCCTTGTTCAAATAGAGCGTTTTTCGATTTCTTTTCCCGATAACTTTCAATAAAAAAGTTGGAAGACAAAGCGTTTACTGCTTTTATACCCACACCATTTAATCCTACCGATTTCTTAAAGGCTTTTGAGTCGTACTTGGCTCCTGTATTCATTTTTGAGGCAACGTCGGTTACTTTTCCCAATGGAACACCGCGACCATAGTCGCGAATCATCGCTTTTTTGCCTTCAATTCTTACGTCAATTGTTTTTCCGTATCCCATCATGTGCTCATCAATGGAATTGTCCAATACTTCTTTCAAGAGTACATAAATCCCATCGTCGGACGATGAACCATCGCCAAGTTTACCAATATACATACCGGGACGGCGACGGATGTGTTCCTGCCAATTCAGCGTTACAATATTTTCTTCCTGATAACTTCCTTTTTGAGCTTCTATGATTTTATTTTCTATTTCGTTCACGTTATATTTTTGTACACCTTTCTTTTATTAGTTATATTCTTTTATTAGTTTTAGTTTCTCACGTTTTTCAATCGAATTTTAAAAATCAACCCTTAAAAGCTAAACCCTACCGCTCTTTCAAAGCTTTCAATAGTTGTTGTTCAACTTTTGTAAGGCGACGCCCTACGCTATTCTCTTACCGCTCTTTCAGAGCTAATGCGTTTAAATTCTGAAAGTTCTGTGTCACACATCTTGTAAAAAAAGAGCTATCGCGCAAAGACTCAAAAATAAGAGATTTTATGACAGAGACTAAATAGTAGTTTGTGTAATTCGTAATTCGTAATTAAATTCTTCGCTCTATAATTTTTTTATATATGCTCTGCGTGTTTTGTGCTGTTCGGCACCAAAATCTTTCCACATAGACTGAACCTGTGTGTTTAACTCCAACTCCACGTTGCTTTCAGCCACTTCAAAGCCAAGTTTGTTAGCTTGTGGTATAAATTCATTAAATATAAGTGCATTTACACCTTTACCTTGATATTCCGGATCTACCCCAATTAACAACAAGTCCAATACTTTATTATCGCTACCTTTCAGAGCACGGTACAAATGGTACCATCCTGCAGGTAAAAACTTACCTTTTGCTTTTTGCAAAGCTTTTGCTAAACTGGGTAAACCGAGACCAAATCCCACAAGTTTATGATCTTCCTGACGAAGCACGATAGTAAAAAACTCTAACCGTAACATCGGAATATACATATTCACATAATAATCAATTTGCTTATCTGTGAGTTCTACATATCCGTAAAGATTTTTGAAAGAGAGATTAAGGAGTTCGAATACACCCTTTACATATTGTCCCACATCTTTTTTATTCTCAAAATTTTTCACAATAAGTCCAAATCGTTTTTGCACGACATTCGCTATACGCTCAAATCTTTCCGGCACTTTTTTAGGTATTGGAATTAAAAATTCATTCCAATCCTGATCTTTTACATAACCCATTCGCTCGATGTGTTCTTTGTAATAGGGGTAGCTGTAACTGGTTAACATTGTTGATATACGATCGAAACCATGTATCAACAATCCTTCGTGATCCAAATCGGTGAAACCCATGGGACCATGAATGTGTGTCATGCCCTTATGTTGTGCCCAGCTTTCGGCTGTGCCGAAAAGTTTGTTTGCCACCTCGGCATCATCAATGAAATCGACAAATCCAAATCGTGCATATTCCTGTTTCCATATGTCATTGGCTTTATGGTTTATGATAGCCGCAATTCTTCCCACAATTTTGTCATCCTTATACGCCAAAAAATATTCGGCTTCGCAATGATCAAATGCCGGGTTTTTCTCTTTGTTAAGCGTTATAAGTTCGTCGTAAATTAATGGCGGAACATACTGTTCGTTACCTTTGTAGAGGTTTATATTGAAATAGACGAACTTTTTTAATAAAGCTTTATCACTAACTTTTTTTATTACTATCGACATATATACTGAAGTGTAATTAGTTCAACAACTTTGAATGTTTTCTTTAGAAATCAAGTAAAAATTCACTTTCACTCTTACTCTATGTAACAAAGATACATTAATTTCTTTTAATGGCTAAAAAAATCACATTTCTTAGTTGAGGAGGTTCCTTTTTTTTGCAATAATAATAAAAACCGATTTATTTTGAATAAGTCGGTTTTTATTTTTCTTCGCTGTCGTTATCTAAACAACAGTGTTTTTTATTTCATTTCTACTTCATCTTTCAAGTCGATTTCATTTTTGTTGGTGTCGTAAAATTCGTATTGTAAAAATCCGAGATCTTGATTGGGAATTATCTTCAATCCGGGTACATTGAATTTTTTACGCCATTTTCGTTTCAACGAAAACAGACCTTGATGAATAAATGCTGCTACGTAAGGATGCACGTGCAAGCTGAATTTCTTCACTCCTAAACTTTTAGTTAGATACTCAATTTTGCCCTCAAGAGTATCTGTGAATAAAATTGAGGATTTTATTTTTCCTTTTCCTAAGCAAGTAGGACAGTCTTCGCTGGTTGCAATTTCCATTTCCGGTCTTACACGTTGACGTGTAATTTGCATCAATCCAAATCTACTCAATGGTAAAATGTTGTGCCGAGCACGATCTTTTGCCATGAACTCTTGCATTTTGGTTAACAGTTTACTGCGATGTTCGCCTTGCGACATGTCAATAAAATCGATAACAATAATGCCGCCCATATCTCGTAGGCGCAATTGTCGTGCAATTTCTTCTGCAGCTGCTACATTTACTTCAAAAGCGCTATCTTCCTGACCTAAGGAAGATCTGTTGCGATTGCCGCTGTTTACGTCAATAACATGAAGTGCTTCTGTATGTTCTATAATAAGATAGGCTCCTGCTTTAAAAGTAACTGTTTTACCAAAGAGCGATTTTATCTGTTTGGTTACACCAAAGTTGTCTAAAATAGGTTGTGCTCCGTTGTATAGTTTAACTATTTTCTTTTTATCGGGAGCAATCAGACTTATATAGTCGTCAACTTGTTTGTAAACATCTTTATTATTGATGTGGATTTGTTGGAAAGAAGGGTCAAAAATATCTCTTAAAATTGCTACTGTGCGTGCCGTCTCCTCATAAATAATGGAGGGTGGTTTTGCTTTTAACAATTTAGTGATATTTGATTCCCAGCGTTTAACTAAAACTTTGAGCTCTGCGTCGAGCTCTGCCACTCGTTTCCCTTCGGCGTTTGTTCTCACAATTACACCAAAGTTTTTAGGCTTAATGCTTTGTAGAAGTTGTCTGAGGCGTGCTCGTTCGTCGCGTGATTTAATTTTTTGCGACACCGACACTCTGTCTGTTAAGGGGATAAGTATAAGGAATCTTCCTGCAAAGGAAATCTCGGCCGATAGTCGTGGTCCTTTTGTTGAGATTGGTTCTTTCGCTATTTGAACCAATAGCTGCTGACCTACTTTTAGCGTATCGCTAATTCGACCGTCCTTTTTAATATCCGGCTTCAACTTCATTTTCTGAAGCTGAGCTATTTTTTTCTTCTCTTTAGCAAATGCCTGAAACTCCAAAAACGAGTTAAATTGAACTCCTAAATCTAAGTAGTGAAGAAAAGCGTCTTTTTTGTACCCTACATCTACAAATGCAGCGTTCAATGCGGGCATAAGTTTTTTAACCTTGCCCAAATAGACATTACCCACAGAAAAAGATTCATCTTGCGCTTCCTTTTGAAACTCTACCAACTTTTTGTCTTCGAGTATCGCAATAGAGATCTCTTTTGGATTAACATCTACAACTAATTCGCTTATCACAATTTTTTTGTTTTTAAATTTTCATACATATATTTTTAAATTTTATTACGTACACGGCGAAATTATTCCTCACGAAATAACTTAGCTGATAATGCAGAAAGAACAAACCTAATTATTCCCCATTCTTAAGTTTGTTCTTTTGCAAATTATTTTTAAAGAATATAAAAACCGAAAAAACTATTTCTTTTTATGTCTGTTTTTTCTAAGTCTTTTCTTTCTTTTGTGCACTGACATTTTGCTTCTTTTCCTTTTTTTTCCGCTTGGCATCTATTTCTTTCTTAATTTGTTATTACTACTGTCTTATTTGTTTTTTGTTCTTTCCTTTACTTCGTTAGTAAAGATTTTTGCCGGCTTAAAAGCAGGAATGTTGTGTTCCGGAATTATTATAGTTGTGTTCTTCGAAATATTACGAGCTGTTTTTTGAGCTCTTTTCTTTACGATAAAACTACCGAATCCTCGAAGATAAACATTTTCGTTGTCTGCCAATGATTCTTTCACCACTTCCATAAAAGATTCTACTGTAGCTAAAACTGATGCTTTGTCTATGCCTGTGCTTTTAGCAATTTCGTTCACGATGTCTGCTTTTGTCATTTTGTTCTATTTTTATTATTATTAAAAGATATATTGTTACTAATTTTTTGGACTGCAAATATATAGCTTTTTTTATTAGATGAAAAATAAAAAGCATTCATTTTCATTTTTTTTTGTATTTTCGCTGCTTGTTCAGTTCATTTATGCATTCCCGGTGCATTAAACGAGTCGTTATTGAGTTCAAAATAAACACCATACTATTGAATAATCAGATACAATCAGAAATAAGCCATCTACTTATTCGTTGGTACAACGAAAATAAACGGGATTTACCCTGGCGCGAGACAAATGATCCTTATAAGATATGGGTTTCAGAAGTTATGTTGCAACAAACACGAGTGACTCAAGGTTTGAATTATTACTTGCGATTTATCGAAAAGTTTCCTTCTGTGAAACTATTGGCACAATCTTCAGAAAAAGAGGTTTTAAAGATGTGGCAAGGATTAGGCTATTACAGTCGTGCCCGAAATATGCATTCTGCTGCTAAAACAATTGTTAGCAACTACAACAGTAAAATACCCAACACTTACAGGGAGATAATAACGCTCAAAGGTATTGGGGAATATACTGCGGCAGCAGTTTTGTCTATTGCTTTTAACAAGCCCTATGCTGTGGTTGACGGGAATGTCTATCGCCTGCTTTCCCGATTATTTGCAATTGATACTCCTATTGATTCTACGGCAGGGAAAAAGCAATTTGCAAATCTCGCTCACGATTTGCTCAATACTCATAATCCGGGTCTACACAACCAGGCAATCATGGATTTTGGAGCAATTCAATGTACTCCTGCTCTGCCTTTGTGCCACTCGTGTCCGTTTCGACATTTGTGTTCTGCCAATAAATTAAACATTCAGTTAAAATTTCCGATTAAGCAAAACAAAACAAAGGTTCGTAAAAGATACTTTCATTATTTCTATATCGAATTTGAAGGGAGTATTTATTTAAATAAAAGGAAAAGCAACGATATTTGGAAAAACATGTATGAATTTCCACTCATCGAGACGGATAAAAAAATGAGTTTATCCGATTTGATGAAAACTGCTTCTTTTAATACTCTGTTTTCAGATGCTGAAATTACATTTCATCAAAAACTGAAAACTCAGAAACATCTGCTTACTCATCAACACATTTATGTAAATTTCTACGAAGTTGAGATGACAAAACCTATTGCCAACTTCGTGGATAGCTTTTTGAGGATTAACACTTCAGACATTAACAATTTCCCAATATCGCGACTCATACAGAAGTACTTAGAAAGTCGGGAGCTTCTTCCAAAATAGATGTAAAAGTCCTTGCAAATTAGAAAAGTTTTATTACTTTTGTTTTTAAGCGAAGTTTTGTTTTAATCTATCTAAAATTTATAAGTTATGGCGGTAAACAAAGTTATTTTAATTGGAAATGTAGGAAAAGATCCTGAAGTCAAATATTTTGACGACAACAATGCGGTTGCTAATTTTTCTTTAGCAACGAGCGAACGCGGATTTAAAGCAGCAAATGGCACCGAAGTTCCAGAAAGAACAGAATGGCACAATATTGTTTGCTGGAGAGGACTTGCAAAAATTGCAGAGCAATTTGTAAAAAAAGGCTCCCAAATTTATATTGAGGGCAAAATTAGAACACGTTCTTATGATGATAAAAACGGCGTAAAGAGATACGTAACAGAAGTTTATGCTGATTCTTTAGAATTGTTGGGTAGAAGAGGCGATTCGCAATCTTCGGCTGATTCACCATCGGGTCGTCAACAATCTTCAGCACCATCTTCTTCATCACCGTCCGTTGACACATCAGAAGAAACTGACGATTTACCGTTCTAAGAATTTAAAAAGTTGAAAGAGGATGTTTTTCATTTTAGATTTCATCACGATATCGAAATGTAACATCCTCTTTCTTATTGTTTTACTAAAATAAACTCACTTGAACCCATTCTTAATTCCATCTGTTTTTTTGAATGTGTCAGTAGCCTATTTCACGCCTACTGATTATATTCTGATTGCTATTCTTGTTTTTTTTATTTTGATAAGCACTTTTGTATCCAGTTCAGAAGTTGCTTTTTTTTCGTTGGATCACAACGATATGGATGAAGTGAAAAGTAGCACTTCGCTCACCAATGTTCATCTTTTAGAAAGCTTAGCAAACTCCGATCGATTGCTGGCTTCCATACTTATTGCCTATAACGTAGCTAATGTGGGTGTTATTGCTTTGTCTCTCTATTTTTTTAACAAAGTGCCTTTTTTCATTAGTTCCGGAATGGGTTATTTTCTTCAATTTCTCTCAATAACAATCATAATTGTCTTGTTCATTGAGATTTTACCCAAACTATTTGCCTCGCACAATCCACTTAAAGTTGTTCGTAGAAATATAAAAGGGATTATTCTGATTGATGCTGTAGTTTCTCCTTTTTCATCATTTCTGGTTCGCTTTACAAATATAATTAGTCAATCGTCCGTACATCGGAAACACGAAATTTCGATGGACGAACTCTCAAAAGCATTGGAACTAACATCGGATGAAATTTCCCACGAACATGAGAAAGACATGCTTGAAGGTATCATTCGCTTTCGCGATAAAAACGTTGACGATATCTTGATTTCTCGCGCCGATATGGTTACTCTAAATATGAATACATCGTTCAAACAGGTAATCGATTTCATTATCGATGCCGGTTATTCACGTATTCCGATTTATGAAGAGAGCGAAGATCAGATAAAAGGGATACTTTACGTAAAAGATTTGTTGCCGCATATTGGTAAGCCTGACACCTTTAAATGGCAAACCCTCATTCGTGCTGCCTATTTTGTTCCCGGAACAAAACGGATTGACGAGCTCTTAGAAGAGTTTAGAACCAATAAAAATCACATGGCTATTGTGGTTGATGAATACGGAGGAACGACTGGTATTATTACCATGGAGGATGTTTTGGAGGAAGTTGTGGGCGATATCAGCGATGAGTACGATGAGGAGGTTCCACTTTATACACTTCTGCCGGACGGTTCCTACATTTTTGATGGGAAAACACCTTTGGTCGATTTTTTACGACTGGTCGATATTCCCGAAAAAAATTTCGACGATATCCTCGAAGATATAGATACCCTGGCGGGTTTGATGTTAGAACTGAAAGGAACATTCCCCAAACAAAAGGAGTCGTTCAATTACAAAGATTATACCTTTCAGGCAGAAGAAATGAATAAAAGGAGGATTGTGAAAATTCGGTATATACCTCCAGTCGAGGAAAGCACATAATCATACTATATCGACGTACAAGCTTGACTTCTCTTTGAGCTTGTCATTCATTTTATGTGTAATTCGTTTAATCGTTTATTTTAAATACCTTTGAAGCAAGAATGGAACAATAATGTTGATTAGAAAAGAAATTGTAGAAAAAGATTGTTTAATAGGTATTTGGGAAATTAGCGAAACCCGAACCGAGCTTTTGGACATGTTGTCCCCCGAGAACAAAGAACAAGCTCAACGCCAATTACTCGGTATTAAGTCCAAGAAAAGAACCTTAGAGTTGTTGTCCACGCGTGTTATTTTGCAACTCCTCACCAACGATAACAAAACCATTGACTACACTACTCAGGGCGAACCATTCCTTTCAGATCAGTCGTATCAAATCAGTATTTCTCATTCTAATAATCACGCCGTTGTTTTGCTCCATAAAAGCAAAAAGGTGGGGGTTGATATTGAAAACTATTCTTCGCGAATTCTTAACATTGAGAAACGCTTTATGTCGGAAGAGGAATACATCGACCCCGATAATCGCACCTTGCATTTAATGCTGCACTGGTGTGCCAAAGAAACACTCTATAAGTTGATGGATTCTACTGAAATAATATTCAAAGAACATTTACACATCCATCCTTTCGAAGTACAAAATAAAGGAATAATTAAAGCTTACGAATCATTCACAGATAATCAAATTAATTTCAATATCTATTATGAAGTTACCGATGACTTTGTGCTTGCCTGGGGCGTAATGTAACACATCGATTTTTTCACAAAAAAGAATGATGGTTCTTCTGAGGCGCATGGAACTCCTGCTCCATGCAAAAAGTTCAATACGTTACCGGGAAAAACCTCCCATTAATCAACTATCAAAACAAAAAAAGCGCCAAGATTTTAAATCCTGACGCTTTTTGTATCTATAAACTTAAAAACTACACGTTCAATGACACTCGTTTAAATGCCGTTACCTTAAGTTCTTTATCGTTTTGTTTTATAAACTCTTCGATAGTAAGTTTTGAATCTTTCACATATTCTTGTTGCATTAATGTTGATTCTTTGTAGAATTTTTGTAATGCACCTTCAGCAATACGATCCAAAATGTGTTCAGGTTTACCACCTTCAAGTGCTTTTTCGCGAGCAATTTTCATCTCTGTCTCTTTCACATTGTCAGGTATCTCATCTGAAGTAATTGCAATAGGGTTCATTGCTGCAATTTGCATAGCAACGTCTTTTGCAACGTCTGCGTCAACATTTTCCTTGTTGAATCCAACAATTGTAGCCAATTTGTTTCCGGGATGAATATATGCAAAAACGGAAGGCGCAGTGATCTGTTCATAGTAACCTAACTCCATTTTTTCGCCTGTTGCTCCAATTCTGGCGGTAATTAATTCCGAAACTGTACCATCTTCCAAAGGTAAAGCTAATAGCTCTCCTATGGTTTTCGGTTTTTCACTCATTGCAACATCTAAGATTTGCTCGGTAAGAGCAATAAATCCTTCATTTTTAGCAACAAAATCAGTTTCACACTGCAATGCAACCACTGCTGCATGTCCGTTTTCAGTTTTTGCAAGAACGCAACCTTCGCTTGCTTCGCGATCTTCACGTTTTGCTGCTACTGCTTGTCCTTTTTTACGGATTATTTCTACTGCTTTATCAAAATCTCCATTTGTTTCAGTAAGTGCATTTTTGCAATCCATCATTCCAGCACCGGTCATTTTGCGCAAATGCTGGATATCTGCCATTGTAACTGCCATATATTTTATTATTTTATTTTCGGGTGAATATTTTTTTACTCTTCTTTTTTCTCTTTTTCGTCTTTTACGGTTTTGTTATCTGCAGGTTTCTCTTTCTCAAGCTTTCCAGCAGCAACATCCTTTTTTGCAGGTTCTTCCGCAGCAGTCTCCTCTTTCGCAGGTTTATCTGCAGCAGCTTCCTTTCTCTCGGGTTTGTCCGTAGTAACTTCTTCTTTATCAGGATTACTCGCAACAGCTTCCTCTTTTGTCGGCTTGCTAACTGCAGTTTCCTTTTTCTCTGGTTTATCCGCAGTAGCTTCCTTTTTCGCAGGTTTGCTATCAGTTGTTTCCACTTTTGCAGGTTTGCCCGTTTCCTCTTTTGCGTCTTTGTTAGCCTCAGGTGCATCTACTGCATCTTTCTCTTCTTTCTTAACGCGTTGGCGACGAGTTCCAACCTTTGATTTACGTTCTCTGCGTTCAGAAGCTTCGTGTTCATCTTGTTCAGCTTTTGCACTGGCATCGGCTCTTTCTATTTTTCGTTCTTCTAAGCCTTCGCGCATCGAAGCAGTAACGTAACTCATAATTAGTTCAATTGATTTTGATGAATCGTCATTAGCCGGAATCACAAAGTCAATATCTCTTGGATCGGAGTTGGTATCAATAATTGCAAAAACAGGGATGCCCAATTTGTTGGCTTCTCTCACTGCAATTTGTTCTTTCATCACATCCACTACGAAAATTGCCGAAGGCAAACGAGTTAAGTCTTGAATGGAACCTAAGTTTTTTTCAAGTTTAGCACGCTGACGTGTAACTTGAAGTTTTTCTCGTTTTGATAAAGTATCAAAAGTTCCGTCTTTTATCATTTGGTCTATACTGCTCATTTTTTTCACTGCCTTACGAATAGTAGGAAAGTTTGTAAGCATGCCACCCGGCCAGCGTTCAACTACGTAGGGCATATTAATACTCAATGAGTAATCTTCAATGATTGATTGTGCTTGTTTCTTTGTTGCTACAAACAATATTTTTTTGCCCGATTTAGCTATTTGTCTAAGCGCAGCAGCAGCCTCTTCAGCTTTTGCTATTGTTTTGTATAGATCGATAATGTGGATTCCGTTTCTCTCCATAAAAATATAGGGAGCCATAGCCGGATTCCATTTTCTTTTTAAGTGTCCGAAGTGTGCTCCGGCTTCCAGAAGTTGGTCAAATTCTAATGTTGCCATTGTTTTTTTTAATTAATTTAAATCGTTTACATTCTTTTTCTGAACCGAATTGAAAGGTAAACTCTCACTTTATTTTAAACAGAAGTGAGTAATGTCCTTCCAATTTAGATACTAAACGTCTTATCTGAAAAGCCAATCAAACATATTGTTCGACTTCTCAATATATAGCGATAGTAAATCGTATATAACAAGCTTAACGTTTTGAGAACTGGAATTTTTTTCTTGCTCCCGGTTGTCCTGGCTTTTTACGCTCAACAACTCGTGAATCACGTGTCATGAAGCCTTCGGCTCTAAGAGCTGATTTGTCATCCGGGTTTATTTTTACCAATGCGCGTGCGATAGCCAGACGTGCAGCTTCTGATTGTCCTTTATAACCTCCGCCTTTTAAATTGATTTGGATGTCATATTTCTCTACAACATCTAAAGTGTTCAGCGGTTGTTTTACAACAAACTGAAGAATGGGTGAAGGAAAATAATTTTCGAATTCGCGCTTGTTGATAACAATTTTACCGGAACCTTCGCTAACGAATACGCGTGCTACAGCAGCTTTGCGTCTCCCTAATGCATTAATTACTTCCATTGTTATTATTTAAGTGTGTTAATATCTAATTTTTTAGGCTTTTGCGCCTCATGCGGATGAGTTTCACCGGCATATACATATAAGTTGTTAATGATAGCATCACCTAATTTGTTTTTAGGTAACATCCCTTTAACAACTTTTCTAAAAAGTCTGTCAGGACCTTTTTTCATCAAATCGGCAGGCGTAAATGCACGTTGTCCACCGGGATATCCTGAGAAACGCAAATAGGTGCGATCGGTCCATTTGTTACCGGTAAACTCCACCTTGTCTGCATTAATAATAATTACATTATCTCCGCAATCAACGTGTGGGGTAAAGCTGGGTTTGTATTTACCTCTGAGCAGTTTAGCTACTTTCGAAGCCATACGACCCATTATCTGTCCCGTTGCATCAATTTCAACCCATTCTTTTTGAGCGGTCTCTTTGTTAACCGATACGGTTTTATAACTTAAAGTTTTCACTTTTTTCTGTTTTTAATTTTGTTAAGATTATCTGATAATTAGCTTTATTGACTTGTCTTGCTAAGGGACAAATAAACAAATAAAAAGCTCACTATCAAACTTTTAAGTGATTTATTGTAATAATCGGAATGCAAAGTTACGATATTCGAGTTAATTAGCAAAGAATGAGCACATTTTATTTTCCAATTATTTCTTTGATATTTTCCAATGGAAAAATCTTGTGGTAAGATATCGGATAAGTTTTTCGAGTTAAACATTTAGTCGAGATTAGAATGATACCTTCGCTGGCGCAAGTCTCCACACTTGTGCCTTTAACTCCCAATGCACAGGTCTGGAGACCTACGCCAGCAAGAGAACATCAAAATTAATAATTTTTCTGCCAAACAATCTTTCAACTCTGCTCAAAGCGAACTAATAAGGTAATAACGTTGGATTTGTACGGTTCTCAGACGGTTACTAAGGTTAGAAAAAAAGGTAAAGAAGGCTTTTAAATTCCAAAAATAAAAACAGTACCTAAATTATTAGATTCCGAAATAAATCTTGCACATATTCCTTTCTCATTGATCTAATATCTCTAACTCAATAGACTTTAATTTCATCATAAAACGAAGAGCGTCCAAGTAATATATTGAATCCGAAATGAAACCCCTTAAAATTTGAATCGCCAAGCTGGAAACTATATCCAAATTGAAAACGCATTAAATTAAAAACAGATAATCCAACGCTTGGCTTCAGGTTCTTTGTGGAGGCTGACAGCTCTGTGGTTAAAAAATGCATCCAAGTTTGGTTGAGGTGTACTTCGGGAGCGATTTTAAACTTACTTTTACTACCATAGAGGTATGTGCCAACTCCCACAGTTAAGGGTCCATTGGTGTTTTTGCCTTGATTACTGTTGAGACGATATTCAGCACCCAAATAGCCGCTTTTTACATGCATATATTGATAACCAATGTTCGCAGCAAGCCTATCAAGGTTTGTGCTTTGTGCTTCTGCAAAAGTAGTGATTAATAAAAGAAAAAATAGTGCTGAAAATATACGTTTCATTTCTTGATGTTTTGTTGGGTTGTTATTTGAATCGGAATAATTAGCTTCTTAGGTATTTGTTCTCTTTTTCGATACTCTCTTTAATCTCCTTCACGATCTCTTCCCAATCGAGAAGTTTCCCTTGCCCCTCATCGCCGCAAGCCAATAAGCCTTCTTTAGTTTGCAATACTTTATAGCCATTATCTGTAAGTTTACTTATGTTGGTTTGCACAAAAGCATTTTCGTACATAGCACTATTCATTGCCGGAGCAATCAATACTGGACATTTTGCCACCATTACTGTGGTGGTGAGCATATCGTCCGCAATTCCCGATGCAATTTTACCAATAACATTTGCAGTAGCCGGAACAATTACAAACAGATCCGCATTTTTTGCTAAATCGATGTGGGTAGTATCCCAATGATCAATCGGATCAAACATATCGGTTACTACAATGTTTCCGGACATTACCTGAAAAGTAAGCGGTCGCACAAATTCCTGTGCAGATTTTGTCATAATCACATTCACGTTATAGCCATCTTTTTTGAGTTGATTTACAATTTCAACCGCTTTGTAACAAGCTATTCCACCACAAACGCCAACAACAATATTTTTCATTTTATTCATTTTTTAAAATTTCATTTACTGCAAAGTTCACAATAGTTTCTGCTATTTCTCTTTTACCTGTGGGTCGAGCAACAATTTTGCCTAAATGCATTAATATACCGGCATGACTTTCTTCAGAAAGTTGGGAAGATTCATTGGCAAAAACTGCATCGCACCGGTTGATCTTTCTCAATTTCTCTGCTTCACTTATTAAAAACTCTTCATCGTGAGATTTTACAAGTTTGAATCCGACCAAAAAAGTTTCGGGATTCTTCTTTTTAATTAAAGAGATAACCTTTGGTGTTGTTTTGAATCCCATTAATATCTCTTTCTGCGATGATATTTTATCTTCTTTGCTATACTTGTTTTTTGGGTCGCGCAAAATAGCTTCAATTTCTTCTGTCGAAATATCTTTATTCTCTCTAAAAGCCTGATGTAACTCACTTGCTAAATCAGCTATTGAAGCCGAATATGCATAAGCAAAATCAGAAATAGCCATGGAATGAATAAACAGATCAATTTTCACTCTATCCAACAACCTCTCAACACTGTTATACACGCTTTGCGTGTCGGAAACATTCACAAAATTTACATGGGGCTGATACTTTGCATCCAGCTGTTTAGTAATCGCTTTAGGTGCTTTAATATAATGTATCTCAAAGTCCGTTCTGTTTTGTTTGTGCATATTTGCAAGCAATGCTTCCAAACAGTGCCATCCCAATGAGCCGGAGCTCATATTGGTTATTTTTCGCACTCCATCAATTGGTTCTTCCGTTCCGCCGGCAGTAATTGCAATATGAATCATAACCGTTGCTCTATTTCATTTTTGTTATTCAATATGATAACAGGAGGTTTCAACTGTTCGGACTCTTCTTGCGAATAGAGTCCAAATGCCATGATAATAACTCTGTCTCCGGGTAAAACAAGCCGGGCTGCCGCCCCATTGAGACAGATTGTACCGCTATGCGCTTCTCCTTCAATTACATAGGTTTCAAATCTTTCTCCGTTGTTTATATTCACTACCTGCACTTTTTCATAAGGGAGTATCCCCGATTCTTTTAAAAGAAAGGAATCGATAGTGATGCTACCGGTATATCTTATGTTGGCTTCCGTAACAACACCATTGTGCAGCTTTGCTTTTAGCATATGTAATAACATCTGTTCTATTTTCTTTTTTCTAAAATAATATTATCAATCAATCTTGTTTTTCCAAATTTTACTGCCACTGCTGCAATCGCTTTTTCTTCAACTTTTGCAATTGTTTTCAGTGAGGGGTAGGCGTATATGTCCGCATAATCTATTTCTGCCAAAGGCATTTGGTTTATGTTACTAACAATAAGTTCTTTTAAAGCCTCAACACTTTTCTCACCTTTCCAATAAGTCTCCTGCACCAATTGTAGCGATCTGTTTAAAACGGCAGCTTGTTCTCGTTCCTCCTTATTTAAATAGATGTTGCGTGAGCTAAGTGCAACTCCGTCTGCTTCGCGAACAATTGGACAAACCACAATTTCCACATTCATGT
>JAQVGF010000200.1 GCA_028696875.1 Dysgonamonadaceae bacterium | reverse complement strand
ATTACAATAGCTGCATGCACATTAACGAACCCCGATGTGCCGTTCTTGAAGCTGTAGAAAATCATTACATCAGTAATAGCCGATACCATTCGTATCTAAATATTTTGGAAGATGTGGGAAAAGAGGGGGAGAAATATAGGTAGAGATGCACTTAGGAATTGATAATTGATAATTGATAATTAGCAATGGACAATTGACATGAAATACTGAAAGCTAACAGCTGATTGCTGATAGCTGATTGCTGACCGCTGACTGCTGACCGCTGACTGCTGACTGCTGACTGCTGATTACTCGGAATGAGAAGAAAATTACCCCCGGAAATATAGAAGCTTAATAATAACCCATATGTACCACATCCTTTTTCGAATAACAGAAATTATCTACCTGATTACAGCCATTGGGGTTATCGTTGTAATTATTTCGGAAAATAGAAATCCCCTTAAAACCATCACGTGGATTATGGTTTTGATTTTTCTACCTATTGTGGGATTAATTATTTACGCATTTTTTGGCCAAGATTACACCAAGCGGCGTACAATCTCAAAAAAAATGTATTCGAAGATAAAGAAAAGACCTCTGGGCAATCTTAGCACCGCCTCCGAAGCAATTAATTATCCTCCGGAACACACAGAACTGATTAAATTATTGCGAAATTTAAACCAAGCCCCTTTGTTGCAAGGAAGTTCGGTCGATTTTTATATCGCGGGACGCGATAAGTTTGATGCGCTTTTTCGCGATATTGAGAATGCCACCGAACACATTCACATTGAGTATTATGCATGGGAAGACGATCTTGTAGGCAATCAGTTAAAAGACATTCTCATTAAGAAGTCTGCCGAAGGCATTAAAATTAGAGCGATTGTTGATTCGGTGGGTTCGTGGAAAGTGAAAAGAAGTTTTTACGAAGAGTTGCGATCAGCAGGAATTGAGGTGGAAGAATTTATGAAAGTAAGATTCCCGATGTTTACTTCTCATGCAAATTATCGCAACCATCGGAAAATTGTAGTCATAGATGGAAAAATTGGATACGTTGGCGGAATGAATGTTGCAGATAGATACGTATATGGCCCAAAATGGGGCAATTGGCGCGATACCCATATCCGCATTGAAGGTATGGGGGTGCAAGGTCTGCAATCTGTGTTTCTGATAGATTGGTTTTTAGTTAGCAAGTCGTTGATTACAGCACGTGAATTTTTCCCACCATTGAAAAATTTTGGTAACAATTTAATCCAGATTGTAAGTAGTGGTCCTTACAGTCCGGCACAGGAAATATTGCAAGGATTTATGCATGCAATTTTCAGTGCAAAATTATCCATTTATATGCAAACGCCCTATTTTATACCACCGGAAGGTTTGTACGAAGCGCTTATTTCAGCATCGGTAAGAGGAGTAGACGTTCGATTAATGGTGTCTCGAAAATCTGATTCTTTGCTTGTTCAGCTTGCTTCCAGGTCTTATTATAAGAAACTTATGATAGCGGGCGTGAAAGTTTACCTATATGAACCCGGATTTCTCCACTCAAAATTAACCGTTATCGACGATTCCTTGACCCTAATTGGTTCTGCCAATATTGATGTACGTAGTTTTGAACAAAATCTGGAAGTGGAAGCTTTTATCTATAGTAAAGAGGCTGCACTACGGGGTAATGAGATTTTTTTGGAAGATCAAAAACACTCCACCGAAATTATATTGCGCGAATGGATAAAGCGTTCGGTTTGGTTGCGTTTCAAAGAGTCATTTGTTCGTTTGTTTACTCCCTTATTATAAAATTGCATGATCAGAGTTTTTTTAGTTGGATATATGGGCGTGGGAAAAACCACTATTGGCAAGCTACTGAGTGCAGAGTTGGGCGTAGAATTTATCGATTTGGACAGATACATTGAAAATCGATATCGAAAATCGATCTCTCAGCTTTTCGAACTAAAAGGAGAAGATGGTTTTCGAAAAATAGAACGTGAAATGTTGCGCGAGATAGCAACGTTTCAAAATGTGTTGATCTCTACAGGAGGCGGAACGCCTTGTTTTTTTGATAATATGGATTTGATGAATAAACATGGGATTACGGTCTATGTGAAAGCATCGGTAGAGGAATTAACTGCACGTTTATTAGCATCCAAAAATGCAAGACCACTTATTCGAGACAAATCACACAAAGAATTAAAAGAATTTATTACTCAACATTTAGCCGAGCGAAGTGGTTATTATTCAAAAGCGAAAGTTATTTATGAAAACAAACGCTTAATCTCATTTGCACATGTTAATGAGAGTGTTGCAGACATAAAGAAAATGATACAACCCTATATTTGAAATTAATTTATCAAACATTATTCATCATGATGTATCAACCCGTTAAAGTTACTTCATTTGTTGTCAGGGAGTTTTTGCAGCAAGTAAATAAAACCAGAGCTGCCCTCACCATTGGAGTTCCTAAAGAAAACAGCCGATTTGAGAAGCGCTTATCTCTAACGCCGGAGGCGGTTGCCCTTTTGGTTGATGAAGGTCACAAAGTTATTTTGGAATCGGGAGCAGGATTACCCATTAATTATTCTGACAATTATTATGCTGAATCTGGTGCCATAATAGTCGATTCACAAGCAAAAGTTTTTGAAGCTAATCTGATATTAAAAATATCTCCGCCCACTTTACAAGAAGTAAAGTTGATGCGTCCTCGCACAACCGTTTTCTCATTTCTTCAGCAACCCATGCTCTCGTCCATAGTTCTGGAAGCCATGTCAGCCAAAAGAATCAATGCGCTGGCGTACGATTTGGTGTATGACAAAGAAGGAGCTTCTCCATTTGCTACCGCCATTTCGGAGATAGAGGGAGCTTCCGCCATAACACTTGCGGCAGAGCTAATGAGCAATTCAAACGGCGGAAAAGGAATTTTGATGGGAGGAGTTCCCGGGGTTTCGCCAACGGAGGTTGTTATTATTGGCGCTGATGTGGCGGGAACCATTGCTGCACGAGCTGCATTTGCTCTGGGAGCGATGGTGAAAGTGTTCGATAACGATATCAACAAGCTCCGATTGATCCAACATACGTTAGGTCGTACTCTCTTTACTTCAACATTGCAACCCAATGTGCTTCGTAACACATTTCGATCGGCAGACGTATTGATTGGCGCAATGGAATATATAAACCAGCCCCATCGCGACCGAATATCGGAAGATCTGATACGTGAACTAAAACAGGGAGCACTTATTATCGATTTGCGCCTTGCACAAGGCGGCTGTTTCGAAACTACCATGGAGGCTTGCATTCCCGGTGCTCCAACAATATTTCATAAACATGGCATTCTTCATTTCTGCGAAATGAGTATCAGTTCACGTGTTGCACGAACAGCTTCAATGGCATTGAGCAATATTTTTGCAAGTTTGTTCCAAGCAATGGCTGTCGGTGGAGGCATCATTGGTTTGGCACAAAGCGACCATGGATTTTCATCGGGTTTCTATATGTTTTCGGGAAAAATGGTAAATCCTTATGTAGCTAATCTTTTTAATCTGCCCGTAAATGATATTGGACTGTTTTTACCGGGATATTAGTTCTCTGTTCGTTATTTTTCGTTGAACCGCATAAAACCACACCACCAAAATTACACCTTTAAAGACAGTGGTTATCGTAATTGCCCACCAAACACCGGTTACTCCCATTCGAGTGGCCAAAAACATGGCCAAAGGAATGCGAATAGCATTGAATGTCATACTGATAATTGCAGGTGGACTGGT
>JAQVGF010000199.1 GCA_028696875.1 Dysgonamonadaceae bacterium | reverse complement strand
ACGACCGGTGAACGCACAAGTCCTCGTATAGTACAAAAGTTGAAAACTTCGTGAAAGAGGAAAAAACGCAACTGCAAAACGATTCAAACGAGGTTAAATCGAAATTTTTGCACATTTCATTGAACAAAATGCGTAATAATTGTTGAATCTGTTATGCATTTCGTATCTTTGCAAGAAATAATTTATAAAACAATGAAAACACTTTATCAGAAATTTGAAACGCTTTTGCAAAATACGACAACAGACTTTAAACGCTATTTGTACGAAAAAGTCGCGTGGAATAGTCGTATGATTGGAATTATTGGTGCTCGTGGCGTTGGTAAAACAACAATGGTTCTGCAGTACATTAAGGAGAATTTAGACAGCAAAAAAGCGTTATATGTATCGGCAGACGATATCTATTTTGGCGAAAACAGACTCGTTGACCTGGCAGATGATTTCTATAAAAATGCAGGAGAATATTTGTTTATTGATGAAATACATAAATACGCTGACTGGTCTCGTGAATTAAAAAATATTTACGATTCATTTCCGTCCTTAAAGATTGTATTTACCGGTTCTTCTGTACTTGATATACTTAAAGGTTCCGCCGATTTAAGTCGTCGTACTATAATTTACAAATTGCAAGGGCTCTCATTTCGGGAATATCTAAAATTGTTTCACAATTACGAAGCAGAAGTCTATTCGTTAAAACAAATAATCGATAACGAGGTGAAACTTACAAACATAAAGCATCCGCTACCATTGTTTAACGACTATTTAAAACGCGGATATTATCCTTTCGGACTTGAAAATGAAATGAATCTACGTTTAGGCCAAATAATCGTGCAAACACTGGAAACAGATATTCCGCAATATGCGAATTTAAATGTTGGAACAGGTCGTAAACTAAAACGGTTACTTTCCATTATCGCTGAAAGCGTGCCGTTTAAACCTAATTTTTCTAAAATAGCAAACATAATTAACGTGAGTCGGAATTCCTTAGACGATTATTTTTCGTATATGGAAAAAGCAGGACTTATTGCTCAATTACGTAACGAAACAAGCGGCATCCGTGGTTTAGGTAAAATTGATAAAGTCTATTTAGACAATACCAATATCGTTTTTAACCTAGTTGGGGATAAATCAAATGTTGGTAACATACGAGAGACATTTTTCTTCAATCAAATGAGCGTAAAAAATGAAGTCATATCTTCAAAAAAAGCAGATTTTATAATTGATAATTACACGTTTGAAGTTGGTGGTAAAAACAAGCAACAAAATCAAATAAAAAAGGACGGAAAATCATTTGTGGTAAAAGATGATATTGAATTTGGTTACCTTAATGTAATACCGTTATGGGCTTTTGGATTAAATTACTAAGAAGGCTAAGATGTCCATATAATATATCCTTCTTTTTATGCACAATGCGGACGGGAGCCACAATGTGCTTTCGAAATAAAAAAATCAGAGCGTATTTCAAAATGTTTATATTTTATCTATTTTTATTGTATCTTTGATATCTAATGAAATAAACAGAGAATAAAGCTGTCTTACCCACTCAAACAGAAAAACATAGCACAACCCATGATAACCCCTCTCCCACCCAAAAAAGCCCTCAACAAAGCTTTCCTAAAAGTAAAGCCGAACAGGATTGAAATTGAGAATTTCAAGACAAATTTGATTCAGTTGTTGGACAGGACCAATGATACGGAATCGGAAGAGTTTCATAAGAATTTGGTAATTGATTTTCTGAAAAAAACCTATTACGACCCCAATCATTTTATCAATACTAAAGGGCGGAATGACCTTGTGATCCACAATGGAGAGAAAGCAAAAAGTTCGGTAGGTGTGATTGTGGAAGCGAAAAAGCCGACCAACACCCGGGAAATGGTGCAACCATTTGCTAAGGGCGACACGCATGAGCAAAGAATTGCGAAGCTCAATGCAAAAGCATTTCAGGAGTTGGTGCTCTACTACTTGCGGGAACGGATAACGGAGAAAAACCTGGAAGTAAAGCATCTGGTAATTACCAATATCAATGAGTGGTTCATTTTTGACGCAAATACTTTTGACCGACTCTTTGCGCAAAACAAAAATTTGGTAAAACAATTCAACGATTTTGAAGCCGGGCGATTGGCAGGCATTAAAACCGATTTTTTCTACAGCGAAATTGCTGCGCCATTTATTGCAACGATCAAAACCGAAATTGAATTTACCTATTTCAATCTTCTGGATTATCAAAAACCGCTTCGAAACAGGGATAAAGAAGATGATAACAAGCTGATTGCGCTTTTTAAATTGTTATCGCCAGAGCATCTTCTGAAACTCCCGTTTGCCAACGATAGCAACACGCTTGACAAGCGTTTCTACAGCGAAATGCTGCACATCATCGGTCTGATTGAAACCAAAGAGGGTAGCAAAAAGCTGATTGGACGAAACAAAGAGGGCGAACGCAACAGAGGAAGCATCCTGGAGAATGCTATCATTCAGTTGGATAGCCTGGACAAAATCGGCCGTTTGGAACGGCCGGGACAATATGGAGATACGCACGAGGAACGGCTTTTTAATGTCGCGCTGGAACTCTCCATTACCTGGATGAATCGGATTCTATTTTTGAAATTGCTGGAAGCTCAACTCTTTACCTATCACGACTCGTCCCGCCATGGCGGGAGGGACGATGAATCCTATGCCTTCCTCAATTTACATAAAGTAAAAAGTTATGACGATCTGAATAGTCTGTTTTTTCAGGTGTTGGCACGAAAACATGGTGAAAGAAACCCGGATGTAAAGCAACAATTTGAGAAAGTTCCTTACCTCAACTCATCGCTTTTTGAGCCGACTGATTTGGAGCATAACACACTATTTATCAGCAATCTCAGAGACAATAGAACAATCCCTATCCTATCGTCCACCGTTCTGAAAAACGAACAAGGCAAACGGAGAACAGGAAGCTTAAGCACGCTTGAATATCTGTTTGAGTTTTTGAGTGCTTACGATTTCAGTAGCGAAGGCTCCGAAAAGATTCAGGAAGAGAACAAAACGCTTATCAATGCCTCGGTGCTGGGGTTAATTTTCGAGAAGATAAACGGTTACAAAGATGGTTCGTTTTTCACTCCTGGCTTTATCACCATGTATATGAGCCGCGAAACAATTCGTAAAGCGGTGTTGCAAAAGTTTAATGAAACAAAGGGTTGGAACTGCCAAGATTTTGACGAACTCTATGACAAGATTGAAGACCGGAAAGATGCCAATGCCATAATAAACAGCCTTAAGGTGTGTGATCCTGCCGTAGGTTCTGGGCACTTTTTGGTTTCGGCACTGAATGAAATTATTGCGGTGAAAAACGATCTGAAAATTCTGCAAGATCGTAACGGAAGACGCTTTAAGGAGTATCATGTGGAAGTGGTGAATGATGAACTGATAGTAACCGACGAAGATGGCGAACTGTTTCAATACAACCCAAACAACAGAGAGAGTCAGCGCATACAGGAAGCGCTTTTCCACGAAAAGCAAACCTTGATTGAAAATTGCCTTTTTGGGGTGGACATCAATCCCAATTCGGTTAAAATTTGTCGTTTACGGTTGTGGATAGAGTTGCTGAAAAATGCTTACTACATTAAAACAGATTCCGTAAAGCTTAGCAGCCCCGTTTGTTTTGCCGAAAGCGACGAGCTGCGCGATGATTTTAAACTTCCCTATGTGGAAGAGTTGCAAACCCTGCCCAATATTGATATCAATATCAAATGTGGAAACTCTTTGGTGAGTCGTTTTGATTTGGATGCTGATCTGAAACAAGCATTGAAGAAAAGCAAATGGACGATTGAGAGCTACCGAATTGCAGTAGC
>JAQVGF010000038.1 GCA_028696875.1 Dysgonamonadaceae bacterium | reverse complement strand
ATTTTTTTTCTCATTGTTTTCATTTTTGTTAAGTTTTATCTATTAGAAATTGAATTTAATACCCAGTTGTATGTCTAAACCAAATTTCTCATCTGAATAGTAGGTTTTGTATTCATTATTGGCATTTATGTAATATCGCCCACCTACTTTCCCAAATAAACTGGTTTTATCATAAATGGGATATGTTAGTCCCACTCCGCCTGTGACTGAAAATTGCGGATTTTGTTGTTTTATTTTTGTTGAGCTGTTCAAAGAATAGCCACTGTCGAGAGATCCAATTTTCTTCTCGTCGTAATATTTTATTTTTCCATCGATATCTTTTTCTATCATTGCGCCTGCTGTAACAAACAGATTTAATTTATTAACAGACAGTAAAGTGTAATTCAAATTGAGAGGAACACCCAAGTAATGAAATTGTACTTTTTCGCTGTTCTGAAAATCATTCGATTTGCTTTTAGTTTCAGATGAAAGATAAGTATACACCAATCCGGTTTCTATATTTAATTTTGGTGAAAGTGCAAAAGAAGTAAGCAATCCAAATGAAATAGGTTGATTGTGAGTGGTTTCCGATTCTGGTTTTATCTCTTCTTCTTCATTATACGCTTTCATTTTTGCGAGCGTATAACTTCCGTAAGTATCACTTACAGATGTGCGCAATGTATTTGGTGAAGTGTTAGTATATTGAGATGACGATAAGCCACTTTTACCAATTAATGAAATTGAACTTCTACTCTTTCTTTTAGTTCTACTCGTTTCAGCATCTGATAACACAAGAGATTCTTTACCTTGATTTATAAACTCTTCTATAAGTTTTTGTTTGGCTTCTTCGTCCATCTCTGAAAATTCATCTCTCTTCGCTGAAGTTTCATCCTCTGAAACTTCGTCTTTTATGATTGCCGATAAATCCTTTTTTTCGGAAGAGGCTATTACTAACTCTTCTTCGTCTGTAACATAATTGTTACTTTGTTTTGCTTTTGTTTGTGACAAAGGCTTTGATGATGATTTGTCTGCAATTAACGATGAGGGTTTCGTTTCTTTTTCTCTGGAAATAATTTTAGTTGATTCTTTCACCGTCGATTTTGCCGGCTCTGTTGGTTGTTCCGTTGCTTGATGTTCAGAAACCTGCATAGGTACTTCTTTGTTCATATTTTGAAAAACAAAGAAAACCCCTATTAATGCAGCAGCAACAGCTGCCACGGAAGATGCAATCCATCGTCTGCGCACAATTTTTGTTTTTTGCGCAGCAAAAAGCGAACTCTCCAGTCTGTCCCAACCGGCGGGTGGCACTTCGGCTTGGTAGTCGGCAAGCTTGCTTTTCAGAAGTTGTTTAAATGGATCTATGTTGTTTGAATTATTCATTGTTATTGGCATAATAGCCATTTATCTTGTTTCTTAAAAAAGATTTTGCCCTCGAATATTGTGATCGAGAAGCGTTTTCTTTTATCCCTAACTTTTTCGCAATCTCTTTGTGTGGCATATCTTCAAAAACGTATAAACTAAAAACTGTTCTATAACCGGGTGGCATTTCTTGTATCATTTCCAACAGATGCTCTTCAGTTATATTATCGTTAAAAAGACGTTCAAAGTTTTCATCAACCACTTCAATTTCTTCCGATTCATCAACTTCCGATAAGGTTAAATATTTTTTTTTCTCTTCTCGGAAATGCTCGAAAACGGTATTTATAAAAATCCTTCTCATCCATCCTTCAAAAGAACCGCGACCGGAGTATGTTTTAATTTGGGTCAGAACTTTTAGAAAACCATCGTGCAACATATCTTGCGCAGCGTCGTAATCTTTACTGTATCTTAGACACAATCCTAACATACGAGGAGCATACATTTCGTAAAGCTCTCGCTGCGCATTTGTATCTTGTTTCTTACATGCTGCTATCAGTTGCCGATTTTCCATTCTTAACCGCGTTCTATATATAGATGAAAAAAAATCGAAAACGTTGCGTATCGTTCTCATCTTTTTTTTTAATAATACGTTATTTACAACAAACCATCTGTTTTAATGTTTCATTTTCAATATTTTTAGTCGATTAGTGCAAGCTGTTTAAAATAATATAACAGAAAAATGCACGTGAGTGAAAATTACCTTATTATAATTGTTAAGTGTAACTATTTTTCTTAATTTTGCTTACTCAATTTAAACCATTAAAATTCATCTTAAACCCAAAAAATTCAACAATCATGAAAGATTTTTTCAAAATTGTATTAGCATCCGCTTTAGGTTTCCTAATTGCGAACATCCTCTTTTCCATAGTCTCTATTATTTTCTTTTTTGCCTTTATGGGCTCATTCGTAGGAGATATGGGAAAAAGTACTTTTAAGCTGCAAGACAATTCTGTTTTTCATCTTAAACTTTCGGGAACAATAAATGAACGTGTACCGGAGGACGATCCGTTTTCAATGTTGCTTGGATCAAGAGCACCATCACCAATGGGCTTAAATGATATTACCAACGCAATCAGAAAAGCTAAAGATAATAATTCTATTAAAGGAATTTACATTGATTCGCGTGTGTTTGTTGCATCAACAGCAACGCTTGCTGAAATAAGAGATGAATTGATGCGTTTTAAAGAATCGGGTAAATTTATTGTTGCCTACTCCGATACATATACACAAGGAGGATATTACATAGCATCGGTAGCTGATAAAATTGCTGTTAATCCTCAAGGTATGTTAGATTTGCATGGTTTGGCAGCAACTCCTATCTTTTATAAAGATGCATTAGATAAGTTAGGAATTGAAATTCAGGTTTTTAAAGTTGGAACCTATAAATCAGCGGTTGAGCCATTTATCTTAACTGGTATGAGCGAAGCAAACCGCGAACAGGTTTCTTCTTATCTCAATGATTTATGGAGCACAATTGGGAACGATATGACTCAGGCTCGAAATATTAATATCGATCAGTTCAATTCCCTTGTAAATGAAATGCCAATGTTTAAAGATGTTGATTTTTTAATACAATCTAATTTAGTTGATACTTTGCTCTATGAGGCCGACATGAAAAACTATATTCGTTCACTCTTAGATATTGACGAAGACAAAAAAATACCTTCTGCCGGTGTAAACGATATGAAATCGGTAAAACCCAAGAAAATTAAACCTTCCGATAATCACATCGGTTTGTTATATGCTGTTGGTGAAATAAGTTCGGGAACGGGAGCGAGCAATATACAAGACAAATATCTGGTAAATGAGATTGAGAAATTGCGCAAAAACAAAGATATAAAAGCTGTAGTTCTTCGTGTTAATTCTCCCGGTGGAAGTGCCTATGCATCGGAGCAAATTTGGAAAGCTATTTCCGAACTGAAAGCTGAGAAACCTGTAGTGGTTTCCATGAGCGATGTTGCAGCATCCGGAGGATATTATATTGCATGCAATGCAAACAAAATAGTAGCACAGCCAACTACGATAACCGGCTCTATTGGAATTTTTGGAATGTTTCCCAACATGAAAGGGACCACTGAAAAATTAGGTTTGGATGTGGATGTGGTAAAAACTCACGAATATTCAGACTTCGGAAACTTTGCGAGACCGATGAATGAGGGTGAGAAAGAACTTCTACAAGCTTATGTAGAACGTGGTTATGATCTATTTCTTACCCGTTGTTCCGATGGAAGAAATATACCAAAAGATACGCTTGCACAATATGCAGAAGGACGCGTTTGGACAGGAAATCAGGCAAAAGAAATAGGTTTGGTAGATGAATTGGGCGATTTGAAAAGAGCCATTGAAATAGCTGCCAAACTGGCAGAAATAGATGATTATCTTGTTTTTGAATATCCACGTATGCGTAGCTTTATAGAAGAGCTTCTTGATAGCAAAAAGGAAGACTTGGCAGTTGAAACATTAAAAGAATATTTGGGCGACCATTACCAAATTCTTTCACTTGTGAAAAATATAAAGGAACAAGATTATGTTCAAGCCCGTTTGCCTTATAATTTTAATGTTAACTAAATACTCTTTGCTGAGGTATGGGTGAACGTTTTTTTGTTATTCAGGTTTTTTGTTTTTTCGCTTTTGCGAAATATAAAAAACCGGAATCACAAAATCGTATTTTCTTATCAAATATTCAAAAAAGAGCCCACTCCGAAAAGTCAATCTCATTGATTCCCGCTGCTAAATCCCTTAAAGGGGACTTTGGCTAAGTGCTGATTATTAGGAATTTCCCTTCAGGGACAAAGGGCAGAAAAAGACTAATAATCAGCAATTGAGGGTTTTCAGAGTGGATTCAAAAAAAGAAATTCTTTGGTATAAACTAAATAGATCACAATAAATTTTGTAAAAAAATATGTTTAAGCCTCATCCAAAAATACGTTCCGGATTGACTCCGTTGGCATGGATATATGGATTTGGTGTGGAATTGCGCAATCTTTTTTTTGACCATGGTTTTCTCAAACAAAAGGAATATCCGATACCTATTATTTGTGTAGGCAATTTAACTGTGGGTGGAACCGGTAAAACACCACATATTGAGCATCTTATACGTTTGTTGTCCAAAAAATTCAAAGTCGCAGTTATTAGCCGTGGATATAAAAGAAAAGGCAAATTCATGCAGGTTGTAGAAACCAATTCTGATGTGAATAGAGTAGGGGACGAACCAATGCAAATGAAATTGAAGTATCCCGGAACAACTATTGTTGTGGACAAAGATCGAAGAAATGCCATTGAATATCTTCTGAATTTGGATGAAGAAAAAAAACCTGATGTCATCTTGTTAGACGATGGATATCAACACAGATACGTAAAGCCCTCTTTGTCAATTCTTTTAATAGATAGTAACCGGCCTATTTATGAAGATAAACTCTTGCCGGCAGGCAATTTGAGAGAACCATTACACAGAAAAGATAGAGCAGCAATAATTGTGGTGACAAAATGTGGGGATAATATGAAACCCATCAATTTTCGCATTTATGCAACCGGGCTCGATCTTTTTCCGTTTCAATCATTATATTTTACTAACTTTGTTTATCAGCGTTTGCAACCTGTTTTTCCTTCCGATAATAAGGAGTCTTATAGCTTAGATGATTTAAGAAAAAAAGAAGTCTTGTTGGTTGCCGGAATTGCATCAACAAAATCATTGGAAGAAAAATTAGCAGAAAAAACAGATAATCTCCAGACACTTTTCTTTCCGGATCATCATTTCTATGGAAAAGATGACATTAAAACTATTGAGAAGCGGTTTGCAGATTTGAAAGATGATAAAATTGTTATTACAACTGAGAAAGATGCAGTACGACTGCAATCATTAACCAACTTAAGCAAAGAGCTAAAAGAACATTTGTTTTATCTACCCATTAAAGTCTCTTTTTTGGAGGACATAGAGAATGAATCATTTAATAATAAAATAATAAATCATGTTAGAAACTATCAAAAAAACAGCCGATTACCTGAGAAATGAAATCGGAGATGTACCCAACACAGCTATTATCCTTGGAACAGGATTGGGAGAATTGGCAAACGAAATAAACGATAAAAAAGAAATTCCGTATCCGGAAATTCCAAACTTCCCGGTTTCAACCGTTGAAGGACACAGTGGAAAACTCATTATAGGAACTCTTGGAGGCAAAAAAGTAATTGCTATGCAAGGGCGTTTTCACTATTATGAGGGTTATAATATGAAAGAAGTTACTTTCCCCATTCGTGTTTTTCAAGCTTTGGGAGTTGAGTATCTTTTTGTTTCAAATGCTGCAGGTGGAATGAATTCCAGCTTCAATGTAGGCGATATCATGTTGATTGAAGATCACATAAACTTGTTTCCCGAACATCCGTTGCACGGAAAGAACCACGAAGAACTGGGTACACGTTTCCCCGATATGAGCGAGGCATATGATAAAAATCTTCGTTTGATGGCAATGGAAATTGCCGATGAGAAAAACATCAAACTCCAGCACGGAGTTTACATCGGATTGACCGGTCCTACTTTTGAAACGCCGGCTGAGTATAATTGGCTTCGAATAATTGGTGGTGATGCCGTTGGTATGTCCACAGTTCCGGAAGTGATTGTAGCTAATCATGCAAAAATAAAAGTATTAGCATTCTCCATCATTACCGACTTGGGTGTTATAGGCAAAATTGTTGAAGTTTCACACGAAGAAGTGCAGAAAGCAGCAAAAATTGCTCAGCCTAAAATGGCGGAAATTATGAGAGAGATTATGCAGAGATTAGAAACTAGAGATTAGAAACTAGAAACTAGAAACTGGAGACTTGAGGTGGTTTGAGGTCTGGGGTGTGAGGTGTGGGTTGAGAGGTAATTTCTAATTTCTAATTACTAATTACTAATTACTAATTGGTGGTAATTCTAACCTCTTCTAACCTCTAACTTCTAATCTCTAACCTCCAGCTTCTAACTTTTAACCTCTAACTTCTTACAATTTCCAATGTAGAACAAAACCTCAAAAAACAGATGCGAACAGAAATATCAGAGTTGGGAGAATTCGGACTTATTAAGCGTCTTACTGAAGACATTAAACTTTCACAACCAACATCAATAAAAGGGGTAGGAGACGATGCTGCTGTTATCGATAATAAAGATAAGCAGACACTTGTTACCACGGATCTTTTATTGGAAGGGATTCATTTCGATCTCACTTATTTCCCGCTCAAACATTTGGGATATAAAGCAGCGATAGTTAATTTCTCCGATATTTATGCCATGAATGGCATACCACAGCAAATAACGGTTTCGCTGGGTATTTCCAAACGGTTTTCTGTAGAAGATTTAGAAGAGTTTTATAGCGGTGTTAAATTAGCTTGCTTAACCTATAATGTAGACATTGTTGGGGGAGATACTACTTCTTCGCTAACGGGATTTACCATCAGCATCACATGCATAGGAATTGCCGATAAGCAATCTTTGATTTATAGGAACGGAGCAAAGGATACCGATTTGATATGCGTTTCGGGAGATTTGGGCGCTGCTTATATGGGTTTACAACTATTGGAAAGAGAAAAAGCTGTTTTTGCAGGTCAAAAAGACTTTAACCCCGATTTTGCTGGGAAAGAATACCTGCTGGAACGACAGCTAAAGCCTGAAGCCAGAAGGGATGTAATGGAAGAGTTAAAGAAATTGGGTATTCAGCCAACTTCAATGATTGATATTTCAGATGGTTTGTCATCCGATCTTTTGCATATTTGCTCTCAGAGCAATGTTGGGTGTCGTTTGTTTGAAGAGCGATTACCAATAGATTATCAAACTGCTATGATGGCCGAATCGTTTCATCTGAATGTTTCAACGGTTGCTTTAAATGGTGGAGAAGATTATGAACTGCTATTTACTGTACCGCTTTCTTTCTATGAGCAAATAAAAATTGTTCCGGGGATACATGTCATCGGACATATAACGGAAGCAAACATGGAAAGCAAGTTTGTGACGCGCGATGGACATGAAATGCTCCTTCAAGCACAGGGCTGGAATCCAATTAGAGAATAAATTCCATAATTCATCTTTTTTTTCTTTCATTTAATTTTGTAATTGATAAAAACGAACTATCTTTGCAGTCGAAATTAAAAACAGGCGCTGGTGCCATAGCTCAGTCGGTAGAGCAAAGGACTGAAAATCCTTGTGTCCCTGGTTCGATTCCAGGTGGCACCACGTTGAAAAAAGCATTTAAAGAAATTTAGATGCTTTTTTTATTTTTTCAATTTTTGTCTTGTCCAAGATTTCAAATTAAATAGTGGGTCAACAGTGAAAGTATCTGTTATCTAACTATTTATTTTCAGTGGCACAAAGATAGGAGCTATTGCGTAGTGTCTGATAGAGAACCACTGATTTTTGAGTCTTTTATTGCAAAAACTATCTAATCAAACATATCATCAATTCCCACTTGCGGTTTTTGCTTCTCATAATCTTCGTAACTGCTTGATGGACGGTCAGTATCGGAACAAGGATCACTAAATTCTTCCGGAATATTAAAAACTCCATTGTCGCTCATTTTTAATTCTTTGTCTGCATATATTTTTTGATAGAACAGGCCATGAATTGGCAGAGCCATGCTGGCTCCTTGTCCCATAGCCATTGTGTCGAAATGAATGGAACGTTCTTCACCACCAACCCACGCTCCGGCAACAATTTCAGGAGTAAATGACATAAACCAACCATCCGAATTATTTTGAGTCGTTCCGGTTTTACCTCCCATTTGTCCTTTTAAGTTGTAACGGAAACGTAAACGTCCACCAGTACCCCCATCGATAACCGCACGAAGCATGTCTAACATTTTGAAAGAAGTCGACTCGCTAAATATCTCCTTCATTTGTGGTACAAATGTGGCTACTAAATTTCCATGCGAATCTTCAATGCGAGTTACATAAAGTGGGTCAATGAGAATGCCGCGCTGTGTAAAAGCTGAATATCCTTTTACCATTTCAGAAACGGATGCATCGCACGGACCTAAAGCCAGTGAAACAACAGGGTCGATAGGGCTTTCGAGACCAAACGAATGTAGTAGTCTTGCAAAAGCATAGGGTGAAAAAAGTTTCATTAGGTAAGCTGTTACCCAATTGCTTGAATTTTGCAGTCCCCATTTTATCGAAACTGTTTCTCCGACTCTTTTGGCACCCGGATTTCTCGGAGTCCAAAGCTCCCCTGTTTCTGTTGTGAGTGTTTGCGGAACGTGCAACATCATATCGCACGGTGTCATTCCCTCTTCCATTGCCAAAGTGTATAGAAAAGGTTTAATGGTAGATCCAATTTGTCTTTTCCCGGTGTTAACCATGTCGTATTGGAAGAAATTGAAGTCGGGTCCACCAACGTATGCTTTCACATGTCCCGTTACGGGATTCATAGCCATAAAGCCGGCTCGAAGAAAACCTTTGTGAAATTTAATGGAATCCCAGGGAGTCATCGTAGTATCAATTTCACCTTTCTCCCAAGAGAAAACCTTCATCTCCACTTCGTTGTTTTTGAACAACTCAACAATTTCCTCTTCCGATTTACCTTCATTTCTAAGATCGCGGTAACGATCTGTTTGCCGCATCGCCACTTGAATCAATCCATCAACACGGTCGCTCACAGATCTTGAATAGGGAGCATAGCTCCTGCCAGCTTTTTCTTTTGTAAATGCCGGTTGAAGATATTCACCCACATGTTCTTTCACCGCATCTTCGGCATGCTTTTGCATGCGCGAATCGATAGTAGAAAATATTTTTAATCCATCGGTGTATATGTTATAGTAAGAGCCATCGCTTTTTGTGTTTTTATAGCACCAACCATACAAAGGATTGGTTTCCCACGAAAGTGAATCTTCTATAAATTGCTGCTGCAGCCAACTGGCAGTATAATTTTTTCGCTCGGGTTTTTTCGACATCATAATTCCGGCCAAATATTGACGAAAATAAGGAGCAAGTCCATCTCTGTGGCTGGAGCGGTTAAAATCTAATTCAATGTCGATTGTTTTAAGAGTATCAACTTGATTTTGTGTGAGATGGCGCGATTTTCTCATCTGATTTAACACCACATTGCGTCGTTGTTGAGTTAGTTCGGGTCGACGAACGGGGTTATAGAGCGATGAGTTTTTACACATCCCAATAAGCATAGCCGATTCTTCAACATTTAGCTCGGATGGGAGCTTGTTGAAATAAGTTTTGGCTGCAGACTTAATACCTACTGCATTGTAATTAAAATCGTATTTATTAAGATAAAGATTAATTATTTCCTCCTTAGTATAAAAATGCTCCAACTTCACGGCAATAACCCATTCGTTCGGTTTTTGTAACAACCGGTGAAAAGTGCTTTCTGCTTTTGGAGAATAGAGTAGTTTTGCCAATTGTTGAGTAATGGTGCTTCCACCGCCGCCACTTTTCTGACGTAGCAAACCTCTTTTTATAACAGCGCGAGCCAATGCGTACGCATCAATTCCGGAATGAGAGTAAAATCGGATATCTTCCGTAGCAATGAGAGCATTTATTAAATGTGGCGATAGTTCGTCGTATGTCACAAAAACTCTGTTTTCTTTACTCTGCGAGTATGTGGTCAAAACCTCACCGTCCGATGAATAGAGCTGCGAAGCGTATTTATCAATCGGATTTTCTAATTGATCAATAGGAGGCAAATACCCAATTGCACCCACTGCAATTAGACCAAACAGCAAAACGCTAAATAAAACACTAACACCAAAAATAACCCATAGTGTTTTTATTATCTTTCGTTTAATGGTGGGTTTTTTACTCATTGACTTTTTGGTAGATTTATATTGCTTACCCATAATTATTTATCTGTAGAAATATTATTGAAAAATACTTATATCTATTTTACGACAAAATTACACAAAACCATTTAGAAATAGTCTATAATTATCTTAAAATAAGAGATGAAAAGTTGTAAGTGATGTATTTGCGGGAGTATGAGGTACGGGGTCTGGGTGTTAAGTTTGATGAAAATTGTAAGTGATGTGATGATGTGATGATGATGATGAGTGGTAAGTAGTAAGTAGTAAGTAGTATGTTGGTGGTGTGGGTGTGTGTCAATCTCTAACCTTTAATCTAATTCCTAATTCCTAATCCCGAATCCCGAGTTCCGAACTCCGATTTTCCGTATAAAGAATAATTTCCCTATTTTAATTCGGAATATACTTTTCAGAAAACAAATAAAATGTATCTTTGCAGATGAAAATCGAATTGTTATGTTTCCCGGAAATTAAAGAATCGGATTTCCTTAACAAAAACAGTTTTCAGTTTAAACAGAAACAAGTTATATATATGGCTAGTCGAATAAAAATTAAAAAAGGCTTAGACATACCTTTAATGGGCGAACCTCAAGAAAGATTTCTTGGCGAGGTGAAAAGTGATCTCCTTAAAATTTGTCCTGAAGATTTTACCGGAGTCACACCAAAACTCAGTGTAAAGGTAGGTGACGAAGTGAAAGCCGGTGAAGCTTTAATGTATGATAGAAACCATCCTTCCGTAAAAGTAGCATCTCCCGTTAGTGGTATTGTTACTGCTATTGAACGTGGAGAAAAACGTCGTATATTAAATATTACCGTTGAAAGAAAGGACGAAAATGAATTCGTAGATTATGGTGTTAAAAATGCACTATCTATGCAACCTGAGGAGGTAAAAGAAAGCATTCTGAATGCCGGTCTCTGGTTTTTCATAAAACAACGTCCTTATGATGTTGTTGCAAATCCGGATAAAGATCCACGAGATATTTTTGTAACCGGATTTTCGTCGGCTCCTTTAGCTCCTTCTTACGATTTTATATTAAAAGATCAGGAGAAGGATTTACAAGCAGGACTTGATGCGCTTTCAAAACTAACCAAAGGTAAAGTTTACCTCTCTGTTAGTCCCAAAACTAAAAGCGATGCATTGAGAAATGCAAAAAATGTTGTCGTTACCGAATTTGAAGGACCACATCCCGCAGGGAATGTTGGTGTACAAATCAATCATATAGCTCCGGTTAATAGCGGTGAAGTTGTTTGGACATTGAATGCATTGGATGTTGCCGTAATAGGTCGCTTGTTCAATACGGGAAAAGTTGATTTAACGCGCTTGGTTGCATTAGTGGGCTCGGAAGTTACAAAAAAAGGATATTACAAAATGTTGATTGGAACTTCGCTTAACGAAGTTTTGAAAACTATTCCCAAACCGGACGACTCTCGTTTGCGCTATATTAGTGGAGATCCGCTAACTGGTCGTAAAATTGACGAAAACGATGTTTTAAGAGCCTATTCTTCTCAAATCACCGTAATTCCTGAAGGAAATAACACACACGAATTTTTTGGTTGGGCAACACTTAGTCCCACAAAATATAGCGCTGGTGCAACATATCTTTCAAGTTTAATATCAAAGTTAAATCCCAATAAAAGATATCGCATTGATGCGCGATTAAAAGGTGGGCGAAGAGCCATTATCATGTCCAACGAATACGATCAAGTATTTCCGATGAATATATATCCCGAGTTTTTGTTGAAATCAATTATCGCTTTTGATATTGATAAGATGATTCATTTGGGCATTTTTGAAGTGGCACCCGAAGATTTCGCTTTGTGCGAGTTTGTTGACACATCAAAGTTGGAAATACAACGCATCGTTCGCACAGGATTAGATATGCTTCGAAAAGAAGTTGAATAATACACAATTATAATTCATCTATTTTAAATATAATACATTGAAAGCTTTAAGAAATTATATCGACAAAATAAAACCTCATTTTGAGAAAGGCGGAAAGCTACATATGCTTCATTCCGTTTTCGACGGATTTGAAACTTTTTTGTTTGTTCCAAATCATACCTCACGATCAGGCGTTCACATGCACGATGCCAGAGACTCGAAACGTACAATGATTTTGGTTGTTGTTGCACTAATCCCGGCATTACTGTTTGGTATGTTCAATATTGGTTACCAACATAATCTGGCCATAGGAATAGACCCAGGATTTTGGGAAACATTCATCTTTGGTTTATTAGCATTTTTGCCACAACTCATCGTATCGTATGGAGTGGGGTTAGGGATTGAATTTGTAACTGCCCAATACCGGGGAGAAGAAATTGCCGAAGGATTCCTTGTAAGTGGTATACTCATTCCTATGATTATGCCAGTTGACACTCCGCTTTGGATGATTGGTGTTTCAACAGCTTTTGCCGTAATATTTGCAAAAGAAGTCTTTGGCGGAACCGGTTTTAATGTTTTTAATGTGGCATTAATTGCAAGGGCATTTTTGTTTTTTGCTTATCCCTCGCACATGTCCGGTGATCAGGTTTTTGTTCGTACAGCCGGAACATTTGGCTTGAGCAACCCGCAAATGATTGACGGGATGGCTCAAACAGTAGACGGATTTTCCGGAGCTACTATGTTAGGTCAATTAGCAATAACAGATGCTCCCAACTTTACCGAATTTTCGTTTCACAGTATAACCGGAGGTCAAGCATCACTTATGGATATGTTCTTAGGTTTTATACCAGGTTCTGTGGGTGAAGTTTCAACCCTTGCAATATTAATTGGAGCCGCTTTATTAATTATTACTGGCGTAGGAAGCTGGAAAACGATGTTATCCGTATTCTTGGGTGGTGGCGCAGTTATTTTATTGATAAATCAATTTGCGGCAAATGCTATTATGGGAATGCCGCCTTTATATCACTTCGTGTTAGGAGGTTTTGCATTTGGAGCTGTATTTATGGCAACCGACCCGGTTACATCGTCGAGAACCGAAAAAGGGAAGTGGATATATGGTTTTTTAATTGGCGCATTGGCTATTGCTATACGTGTGTTCAACCCGGGATATCCCGAGGGGATGATGCTTGCCATATTATTTATGAATGCGTTTGCACCTCTCATCGATTTCTATGTTATAGATGGGAACATAAAAAAACGCTTGAAAAGAAGTGCAATTAAAAATCATGAAAGGGTATAAACAATGAAAACAGAAAAAAACACATATACAATTATCTATGCCTCTATAATGGTGCTTCTTGTGGCTCTTGGGCTCTCATTTACGCATCAAGCTCTTAGTGAGAAACAAAAAAAGAACGTAGAGATTGATAAGATGCAACAGATATTGCGTTCTCTAAAAATTGATGCTCCAACTGATAAAGCACAAACAATATACAATGATCTTATTAGCGACGCTTATTTAATTGATATTGAATCAGGAACAAAAAAGGAAACAAGTTCCGGAACTCAACCAACAGATTCAGCTTTTGTGGTGAATGTGACCAATCGTGAAGGGTTTCCAATTTATGAAGCCGAAATCGACGGAGATAAAAAATACATCCTGCCCATGAATGGAAAAGGTCTTTGGGGTCCAATTTGGGGTTACTTAGCAATTGATTCAAATGGGAGCACTGTGTATGGAGTGGATTTCGGTCACGATTCAGAAACACCCGGTTTAGGTGCTGAGATAACAACAGAGAACTTTAGAGATCAATTTGAAGGAAAAGAGTTGTTCAAAGATGGAGAATTTAAATCTATTGCGGTAGTAAAAAAAGGGAAATCGGTTTCGAACAGAGATTATGTCGATGGCATTTCCGGAGGTACTATTACAAGTAAAGGTGTAGATGCAATGCTATACGATAGCGTGGGTGACTATGAGAATTTTTTGAAGAACTTAACCGTTTCTAAATAAAATATTGAAAAATGGCATTATTAAATAGTAAAACAAAAGCGGTATTGTTAGGACCGCTCAATAAAAATAATCCTGTTATAGTACAGGTTTTAGGTATATGTTCTGCATTGGCGGTAACATCCAAATTAGAGCCATCCGTGGTAATGACCATAGCGGTAGTAGTTGTAGCAGGCTTTGGGAATGTTGTTATTTCGATGTTGAGAAATACAATCCCAAACCGGATACGCATAATTGTACAGTTGGTAGTTGTGGCAGCTTTGGTTACTATTGTAAGCGAGGTGCTTAAGGCATATCTTTACGATGTGAATAAACAGCTATCTGTGTTCGTTGGTCTGATTGTTACAAACTGTATATTGATGGGACGTTTAGAAGCATTTGCTCTGGGCAATGGTCCCTGGCCTTCGTTTTTAGATGGTGTGGGCAATGGCTTGGGATACGGATGGATTCTGATAGTAGTAGGTTTCTTCCGCGAACTATTGGGAAGTGGAACTTTGTTCGATATTCCTGTTATACCGCAAGCCTTATACGACATTGGATATGAAAACAATGGGCTTATGATTCTTCCTCCTATGGCAATGATTGTTATTGCGGGTATCATTTGGGTACATAGATATCGGGATAAGGAACTACAGGAAGAGACAAATTAATGTTTAAGACACGAAAATTTTAGATTTCATTATGGATGCAATAAGTTTAATTGTCCGATCGATATTTGTAGATAACATGATTTTCGCATACTATTTAGGTATGTGTTCCTATCTTGCAGTCTCAAAGAATGTAAAAACAGCTGTAGGCTTAGGATTCGCAGTAACATTTGTATTAATGCTAACTGTTCCTTTAAATTATATGTTAGAAAACTATGTCCTGAAAGCCGGAGCATTAGAATGGCTGGGTGAGAGTTTTAAAGATATAGATTTAAGTGTTTTTAGCTTACTTATTTTCATTGCAATCATCGCTTCCACTGTTCAAGTGGTGGAAATGGTAATAGAACGCTTTAGTCCCGGTCTTTACACCTCATTAGGGATATTTCTTCCTTTAATAGCTGTAAACTGTGCCATTTTAGGGGGCTCATTATTTATGCAGCAACGCGCGTTTCCAAATATTGGAATAGCAACAGCTTATGGTTTCGGGTCCGGTATCGGATGGCTATTGGCCATTGTTGGTTTGGCGGCCATTCGCGAAAGATTACAATATTCAAATGTTCCAAAACCACTGAAGGGGTTAGGAATTACTTTTATTATTGTAGCTCTTATGGGAGTTGCCTTTATGAGTTTTTCCGGAATCGATATCTAATAAATAAAAAAGTTTCTTTAAATAGAATTTCCAATATAAATGATCATAAATAATATGAGTGTATTATTGAGTGTAGAAAGTTTGACAATTATTTCAAGTGTTGTTGTTTTCTTGGTAATAATATTAATACTTGTTGTCATAATATTAATTGCTAAATCAAAATTATTGCCTTCCGGAAATGTAAAGATAGTAATTAACGATGATGAAGAATTAGATGTTCCGGCAGGAGGCACACTGTTAAACACACTGCAAAATAAAAAGATATATTTATCCTCAGCTTGTGGAGGTAAAGGTACTTGCGGCGAATGTAGATGTCGTGTTGTTGAAGGCGGTGGACAAATACTTCCAACGGAAGTTGGATTTTTTACTCGTAAAGAGCAACAATTAGATTGGCGATTGTCATGCCAGTTAAAAGTTAAGCAAGACCTTAAAATAATTGTTCCGGAAGAAGTATTTGGTATCAAAGAATGGGAATGCGAAGTAGTATCTAACAAAAACGTAGCATCTTTTATCAAGGAATTTGTGGTTAAACTACCCGAAGGTGAAAAATTGGATTTTATTCCGGGTTCGTATAGCCAAATAAGAGTTCCTCCATACGATATCAAGTTTTCGGATATGATTGTTGAAGATAAATTTAAGCCTGAATGGGATAAATTTAAACTTTGGCCACTGACCGTAAAAAACGACGAAGAAGTTGTTCGTGCATATTCAATGGCAAACTATCCTGCCGAAGGTGATAACATTATTACGCTGAATGTGCGTATTGCTACTCCTCCTTTCGATAGAAACACAGGGACTTGGAAAGCCGGTGTAAAACCAGGTATTGCCACATCTTATATTTTCAATTTAAAACCGGGTGATAAAGTGATGATGTCAGGTCCATATGGAGAGTTTCATATGCATGATACGAAACGAGAAATGTTATTTATTGGTGGTGGTGCGGGGATGGCTCCGCTTCGTTCTCAATTGCTTCACTTGTTTAAAACACTCAAAACAACTGATCGTAAAGTTTCTTATTGGTACGGTGCCCGTTCGAAAAATGAAATATTTTATGAAGAGGATTTCCGGAAAATTGAAAAAGAATTTCCAAATTTCGATTTCCATATAGCTTTATCTGAACCACGCCCCGAAGACAAATGGGATGGTCCGGTAGGATTTATACATCAAGTGATTTTTGATAACTACTTGAAAGATCACGAAGAACCGGAAGAAATAGAATACTACATGTGTGGTCCGGGTCCTATGGCAAATGCTGTTCAAGGAATGCTTGACAGTCTTGGAGTTCCACCAGAAATGTTGTTATTTGATGACTTTGGTTAAGCAAAAAGTGTAATACAATCTACATTTTAAAGAAGAAAACGATCTCCACTTAAATGTGGTCATCGTTTTTTTTAAGGTAAGTGGAGAATTGAAATATCATAACTTCTTTGTTTCTGACAATAATTAAATCTAT
>JAQVGF010000198.1 GCA_028696875.1 Dysgonamonadaceae bacterium | reverse complement strand
TTAACTTTTAACTTTTAACTCAAAAAACATGAACTCAAAAGACCAATCAATACAAGACTTCTTAACCAAAACCGCCTCCAACACACCGGTTCCCGGCGGAGGAAGCATATCAGCATTAAACGGTGCCATTGCAACCGCTCTTGCTGAAATGCTTGCCAATCTAACTATTGGTAAGAAAAAATATGCAGATGTGCAGACAATGATGGAAGAAACGACTCAAGAGATGAACTTTCAGAGAACTCGTTTTTTGGAAGAGATCGATCGCGATGCAGAAGCATACAATCTTGTGTTCGAAGCTTATAAACTTCCAAAGGAGACAGAAGAGCAAAATGTAACTCGCACAAATCAAATAGAACATGCAACAAAACAAGCTGCACTAATTCCAATGGAAATAGCCCAACGTGCTTTTAATTTAATGGATGCTATTGCCAATACCACGCGCAATGGAAACAGAAATGCTGTTACGGATGGTTGCATTGCTATGATGACTTGTAGAACTGCCGTATTGGGCGCATTACTGAATGTACGCATCAACTTGGGGTCGATAAAAGATTCGGAATTTGTGAATCGGCTCACCGATAAGTGCAACGCTACGGAAGAAGAAACAATTAGAAAAGAACGGGAGTTAATTGATTGGGTAAAAACAACTCTCTAATCTTTGTAAAAAAAAGATTCAAAACAAAATGGTTTATATGCAGACACAGACTAAAAAATAAATAAGTTCATACAATATGAAAAACATCTATTACATAGGCAAAGCAGACCTTACTCTCGAAGATTTGGAGTGGATTATCACCAATAATATTAAATTGGAGTTGTCCGATGAAGCAAAAGAGCGCATACATAAATGTCGCACCTATTTGAATGAGAAAATGGAGAGGGAAAAGGAACCAATTTATGGTATTTCAACCGGGTTCGGTTCGCTTTGCGATAAATCTATTTCGAAAGACGATTTACACACACTTCAGGAAAACTTGGTCAAATCGCACGCATGCAGCGTGGGCGAAGAGGTGAAACCTGTTATCATTAAACTGATGTTCTTGCTAAAGGCGCATGCCTTATCACTGGGATATAGTGGAGTGCAAGTTGCAACAGTAAGACGCATGCTCGATTTTTTTAATAACGATATTTTGCCTATTGTTTACGACAAAGGCTCATTGGGTGCATCGGGCGATTTAGCACCACTTGCCAATCTTTTCTTACCACTTATTGGTGTGGGCGATGTGCTTTATAAAGGCAAAAAAAGAGAAATTGGCAGTGTTTTAGACGAATTTGGCTGGGAGCCAATAAAATTGCAAAGCAAAGAAGGACTGGCTTTGCTCAACGGAACACAATTTATGGCGGCACACGGCGTGTTCACAATTATGAAAGCACAACGGTTGTCCAAACGTGCCGATTTGATTGCAGCTATATCATTGGATGCCTATGATGGATTGATTGATCCCTTTGATGACAAGCTACACCAAATCCGTCCGCATCGCGGACAAATAGAAACGAGTAATAACATTCGAAAGTTTCTTGAAGGAAGTGAATTGATAAAACGAGAGAAGAAACATGTGCAAGATCCTTATTCTTTCAGATGCATACCGCAAGTACATGGTGCAACAAAAGATGCCATCGAATACGTACGTTCTGTTTTAATAACAGAGATTAACTCCGTTACCGATAATCCTACAATATTTCCCGATGAGGATGAAATTATATCGGGTGGAAACTTTCATGGACAACCTTTGGCAATTACTTTCGATTTCCTGGCTATTGCTCTATCCGAACTCGGTAATATTTCGGAACGACGCACAGCGCAATTAATTCTTGGCAATCGTGGATTGCCTGAGTTTTTGGTGGCCGATTCTGGGCTGAACTCCGGGTTTATGATTCCGCAATATGCGGCAGCATCCATTGTTAGCCAAAACAAGATGTATTGTTATGCAGCATCAAGCGACTCAATTGTCTCATCCAATGGCCAAGAAGATCATGTGAGCATGGGAGCAACCGCTGCCATAAAGCTAATAAAAGTATTGGACAACTTAGACCTTATTCTCTCTATCGAGTTGATGAATGCAGCACAAGCATTAGAATTTCGCCGACCATTGAAGTCATCGCCTTTCATCGAAAAGCTTGTGAAAGATTACCGCAAGGAAGTAGCTTTTGTAGAAGAGGACATCGTAATGTACAAAGAGATAAAGAAAACGGTTGCTTTTTTGAATCGGATGTTGGTGGCTGATTGGTGACAATTCATCTTCTTTACTTTCTTGAATAAAGTAATACGAATGTTTATAGTTAAAATTCATTCAAGCATGTACAATTATTGTATATTTGTGCAATTTTATTATTGAGCCTGATAATTAACAGAAAAACTAATATAGTATTTAATTAAAGAAAATGGTAGAACAAATTCAAAAATCAATGAGGGATTCAAAAACGGCTCGGTGGGCCGCACTCCTTATTGTATCGATTACAATGATGTTCGGTTATTTCTTAACCGATATTATGGCACCCCTCAAAGGTTTGCTTGAAGGACAGCTAGGATGGTCTAGCAATGAATTCGGCACGTTTAATAGTGCATATGGGTGGTTCAATGTATTCTTCTTTATGCTCATTATTGGAGGAATTATCCTCGATAAGATTGGTGTAAGAATGACGGGATTTATGGCTGCATTAGTTATGGTGACAGGTGCTGCCATAAAGTATTGGGCAGTTTCAACACATTCACTTGACGGACAAACAATCTGGGGTATCAACTCACAGGTGATGGTTGCCAGTATTGGTTTTGCAATTTTTGCCGTCGGTATTGAAGTTGCAGGTATAACCGTCTCAAAAATTATATACAAATGGTTTAAAGGCAAAGAGCTGGCACTGGCTATGGGGTTGGAAATGGCCATGGCACGTATTGGAACTGCTGCTGCACTCTCAGCATCAGTGCCCATTGCGAGAGCAACCGGTATAATTGATGTTTCGCGTCCTGTTTTGTTTGGTCTTATTGGATTATGTATTGGATTAATCTTTTTCATAGTCTATATGATTATGGACAAGAAACTGGATGAATCAGAAGGTATTACCTCTGAATCAGTAGTTGCACCCGAAGATCAATTTAAAATTAAAGATATTCTAACCATTATCACCAATCGTGGTTGGTGGTATATTGCCATTTTATGTGTATTGTTTTACTCTGCAGTATTTCCATTCTTGAAGTTTGGAGCAGATTTAATGGTGAACAAATTTGGAGTTGATGAGTCATTAGCCGGAACAATTCCTGCACTGCTTCCATTTGGAAATATATTGTTGACACCTCTCTTTGGTACAATATATGACAGAAAAGGAAAAGGTGCAACTATAATGATTATAGGTTCTATATTATTAATCTTGGTACACACATTGTTTGCAATGCCGTTCCTTACCAATTGGATCTTAGCTATTGTATTGGTATTAGTTCTCGGAGTTGGATTTTCACTTGTTCCATCGGCCATGTGGCCATCGGTAACAAAGATTGTTCCAGAGAGACAATTAGGTACAGCTTTTGCCCTTATCTTCTGGGTTCAAAATTGGGGTTTGATGGGTGTTCCAAAACTAATTGGATGGGTATTGGATAAGTACTGTATTACAGGACAAGTTGTTCGCGATGGATTAACTGTAAACACTTATGACTATACTCTACCGATGATGATTTTTGCAGGCTTTGGTATTTTAGCTCTTGTTTTTGCATTTTTACTGAAAGTTGAAGATAAGAAAAAAGGTTATGGATTGGAACTACCAAATATACAGGCATTGAAAGAAGTAGTAGTTGAAAGTGAGATTAGAGAGAGGTAGATTTAAAAACAAGAAAATAGAAACTTGAAATCAAATGATATAAAAAAGCGAGCACTGTAAAGGGTTCGCTTTT
>JAQVGF010000197.1 GCA_028696875.1 Dysgonamonadaceae bacterium | reverse complement strand
TTGTCTCTGCGAGACAGAATTACGTCGAAAGTTTTCTTAGTAATTTGAGCGTACTCTTCATTATCGGTAGCCAAACTTAATTGGCCAAAAGCCATTGCAGCAAATGTGTACGAAAAAATATTGTAGGGCTCCATTAGAGGTTTTCCTTTTCTGTCAAGCGAGAAATACCAATTGTAGTGGCCATCGTGTCCGTGTTTTTTCAGAAATTCCGCACCTTGCAAAGCACAATCCAGCCATTCTTGACGCTTTTCTACTTTATTGTAAAGCATGGAAAACATCCAAACTTGACGTGCTTGCAACCAAATAAATTTATCGGTGTCAAACACATCACCATTACCTCTAAGACAAGTGAAATAGCCCCCAAATTCTTTGTCTTGCGACTTCTTGAGCCAAAAAGGAATTACATTGTTAAGAAGTTCCTCCTTATATTGTTTTATGAGTTTATCAACATCCATGTTTTTTAATTACTTTAAAGTTGCTTTTTGTTTAAGCCAAAAGCGTTCAATATCTTCAAGTGATTTTCCGGCAGTTTCGGGCATCAGCTTCCACACAATCAGCATATAGGGGATACACATTCCTGCAAATAGGAAGAAAGTGCCTGCAGAAGTAAGATTTTCTAACATCCAAGGGGTAAGTTGTCCAATTAAATAGGTTCCCACCCAGAGTGATAATCCTGCAACTGACATTGCTAAACCGCGTATTTTGGTTGGATACATTTCAGATAAGAAAACGAATATAACTGCACTGATTGATCCTGCTGTGAAAAACATATATGCCAAAAAGAATATCAAAAGGTAAGTGTTGGATATTCCCCATGCTTCTCCTTTCATGAAATAGACTCCAATTGCTACAAGTGACACAATCATACCGGAAACTCCAAAGTAAACCAGTTTTTTACGTCCAACTTTATCAATAATTAGAAGTGCTAATACAGTAGTACCCATGTTTACCATTCCAATCAAAGATTGATAAAAGAGTGAGTCGCCACTTGATAATCCGCTCGATTCAAAAATGGTGGGACCGTAGTATAATACAGCATTCACACCCATGAATTGTCCAAGAATAGCAATTGCAGCACCAATTAACACAATTCTGAAGGTGCCCGGTTTGAAAAGTAGTTTCCAGCTTGCTTTCTCTTCGGAGTACAACATCTGTTGTGTCTCATTTATTTGAAAGTTAACTTCTCTGCCATCTCTATAGATAAGATTGAATGTTTTTCGTGCGCTCTCCTCTTTTCCTTTCGTAATAAGCCAGCGTGGGCTTTCGGGAATTAAAAAAATAATCATAAAAAATACTATTGCCGGTATAGCTTCTGCGCCTAACATTCCACGCCATTCTTCTGTTCCCAAAATTTGTGTCAGAAGAGGACTTGATGAAGAGAATGTGGTTGAAAGATTCAGTAAATAATAATTCATGAGATAAGCGCCAAGAAAACCAATGGTTATAGCCAATTGATAGAGCGACACCATGCGTCCGCGATGCGACGCTACTGATACTTCTGATATATAAATTGGGCAAACAATGGAAACTATTCCAATACCAATACCTCCAATTATTCTGAAGATTACCAGTTGATCCCAGTTGCCCGATAAAGCGCAACCAACTGCTGATATGGTGAAAAGTGTGGCCGATATGAGCATTGTCTTTTTTCGTCCAATTTTATCGCTCATAGCTCCTGCAGCCATCACCCCCATGATTGATCCAACGAGAGCACTTCCCACATACCAACCGCTTTGCAGGGAATCTAATCCAAATTGCCCTGTTACTCTTGATATGGTGCCGGAAATAACTGCTGTGTCATAACCAAAAAGGAAGCCTCCTAAGGCTGCCACAACAGACAGAAAAACCACATATCCTATGTTGTTTGTTTTGTTCATTTGTTAGTATATGTTGAAATATTCTTTGTATCGGTCATATAAATGTCCTGCTTGCAGATAAGCCGACTGAGGACTCATAAAGTGTGAGAACTCAAATGTGATGGCTTTATCATAACCGGCACGTTTTGCAGCTTCCAGCTTCATGCGAAGTTTATCAAACTTGATGGGCAAAAACTTGATAGGCATATCGCGATCGAATGTTTCAGCATTTGTCCAGCACTCCATATTATATCGGTCAGCCAATTTTTTGTTTACTTCAAAAAATGCATCCAACTCATCATAGTCAATATGACCATCTTGAAATGCGCATGCATCAACCACATCATGGATGCCATCAAAAATTTCGTTCCACTCTTTCTCATGTTGTTCCACCGATACTGTGTCAGCTTTGCTAAGAACCGAGCCGCTTGCCATAACAGCTTTCTTTCCATCAATCCAAGGAGAGATAAACGTGGGTAAACCGTTTGAAACATCTTTACATTGTGTTCCCATTTCATGGAATGTTTCTATAGCACCTTTCGTAGCACGACTTATTTCACCGCTTAGGTACCATCCACCAAAGCTTTTGTATTTGCTTCCGTAGTTTTTCCACACTTCATCAATCACATACCTATTATCTTCAATTTCGTGTGACATGTCACCTGTTGCCCAATAATGTCCGGAGTCATACAGTCCAAAGAAGAATTTCATATTATATTTATCAGCTAATCTGAGAAACATGTCCAGCAGATCCACAGAAGGCATATAGCAATCTTTTTTGAGCAGATATTCTGAAGGATAGGTAATAAATTTTTTGTACCCTGAGCGAATCATAATTACAGTATCGATACCGATAGCCTTCATATACTGAAAGTCTAAATCCCACTCCGCCTCGCCCCAGTTTTGATGAGGAATGTCATGTGATATTTCATCCAAGAAAGCTCCTGTTAGTTTTAATCCTTCGTTTTTTGGAACAATAAGAGTGCTTTTCAAAGAATTGTCTTTCTTAATATCACTCATTGGCATCGATTTTTGTGAGCTTTCATTTGAACAGCTTAATAGTTGTGGAAAAGTAACTGCAGAAGCTCCCGCCAAAGTCGCTTTTTTAATAAAATCTCTTCTGTTATTTATTTTCATTTTAATAAAAGTTTGTCTAAAGTGTTTATTTCGTCAGTTCATATAATTACCATGAATGTCTACTTCTTTTGTTGAGAATGGATCTAATGCTTTGTCAAGCAACAATGCCATTTCTCCACGTTTTATAATTCGTTTCATGTCAAAGGCATCAAAATCGTAATTTCCAAAATTGACTTCAGCCCATTCCTCAATATTAATTTTTGGTTCTAACTTCTCTCTTTTAACTATCTCTTTAATAATCGCCATAGCATCGCCAATAGTAAGGGCATTCTCATTTTTAGACAAAGTAATAGTTGGATATATATCTTTCATTCCTTCTAATTCTGAATAATAGAGTGGATCATTAATCCGAAACCAAGTTTCATTTGCCCACCCTTTATTTTTACCTACCCCTTGTAAAATTCCTGTAACACCAATGCGTTGCAAAGATTCGAACAAGGGATGCGCTTTCTCTACATCTAAATAAGGCAAAAGGTATCCTCCTGCAGCTAATAATTGTTGTTGTACATCGCGCACGCTGATCTCTTCTATCTCTTTATTCTGATTAATTGCTAAAGCAGCCAAAGTACCTGCTACTTGACCAATCTGCAAAACCACCGGTTGAAGTCGCGTAGTACCATTTACTATATTTGAAACTGATATCGATTTTTCTGTAACAATCAGCCCTTTTATATCTTTGGGAATTAATGTTCCTAAAGGCAAGCCGTACGATGGAATCGGATAAAAATATAAGTTGGGCAACTGCTCCCAATCGTGATATCGAGCATGGTGATGATCCACAGGGTAATCGCCTACTGCAATAGCAGTTCGATACAGTTTTTCTTCTTGTGCATAAGGCTCTGTAATGTGAGGCAGCGTAAAACGAGTTAATCCATGTATGCGACGCGACTCTCTGTGATAAGGTATCATTGGAAGATTGTCTTTCGTTGGATATTCATCATCTGCCAGTGATAGAGTGTTCATTCCTAA
>JAQVGF010000196.1 GCA_028696875.1 Dysgonamonadaceae bacterium | reverse complement strand
GTGCAAATTTTAAAATGAGTAATCCCAACCACGAAAGTGGTGGTCCCGGCAATACGGGTAACACGGAGCCAACAATTCCTACAATCAACAGAATAGCGGCTAAGGCGATGATAAGAGGTTCTAACATCTCTTTGTTTTTAGCGGTTCGTTTTAATCAAGAAGCTTGAAGGAATGGGTTATCATGAATCAGAGATTTATGCAAAGTCTCTACAAAAGCCATAGACAGACAGTTACTTTAATACTACTCGTTTTGCTCCGTTTACGTCATTGTGTAACAGATCTTAATGACCTAATTTCGAATACCGAATACCGAATCTCGGAATTCCTATTCATGCTTCCTCAACACCCTGTGTGGCACTTTTCCATGTCCCACAATCTCAAACGGGCAAGAATCGTACGCTTTATCCAGCCAATCCTGCGAGATTTCTGTTCCGCAATGATAATGAGCACTCTCATTTACACACAACACATTTTCCACCATGGATAAGATGGTTCCAATATCGTGCGAAACTAATATAATAGCCATTCGACTATTTATTTCGTCCAATATTTTATAAAAATTAGTTTCAAACTGTTTGTCTACATAAGATATGGGTTCGTCCAATATCAGCAAAACAGGATCATCTATAATTGATCGTCCCAACAAAACCCTTTGCAATTGTCCTCCGGACAATTCTCCAATGGGACGTTTCAGGAGTTTCTCCACACCCATTTGTTCAGCTACTTGTTGCACACGATGTTTATATTTTGCAGGAAGAGAGAAAAAAGGGAGTCGATTACCCGCAGAGAGACCGGAAAGAATCACATCAAATACAGTTATAGGAAATTTTTGATCAATTTTATTTAATTGCGGTAGATAGCCTATATTTATTTTCGAAATACTCTTGCCTTTATCGTTATAAAAAGTGACTTTCCCGGTGCTTGGTTTAATTAATCCCATAATGGTGCGCAACAGCGTTGTTTTGCCTCCTCCATTGGGTCCAATAATACCCAGAAAATCTTTTTTGTAAACCGAGAATGAAACATCCTGAATTACATGAGGATTATTCTCGTAACCCGCAGAAATATTTGATATGTCAAGGATTTTATTCATTGTTTGCCAATATTTGCGCAACTTTAATCAGTTCATCACTCCAATCATATGAAAGAGGATCGATGGAATGGATGGATGCTCCAACTTCTTTGGCTAATGACTCCGCATTTTTTATATCAAATCCCTTTTGCACAAAAATAGTTCTGATTCCTTGTTCACGTGCAAAATCAATCATTACCTTCAGTTGTTGCGGCGATGGATTTTTGCCTTCAAACTCGATACTATATTGAGTTAAATTGTAGTCTCTGGCTAAATATCCTAACGCGGGATGATAAATAATAAATGACTTTACAGGAGCATTTTCCAATAGTTCTCTGATTTTTTGGTCGGTATCTTTTATTTTGGTTTCTAACTTCTTAAAGTTCTCACGATACTGCTTTTGGTTCTCCTCATCTGCTACAACCAATGCGTTAAGCATATTTTCGGCCATGATGAGCGCACTTTTTGGAGAGCTCCAAATGTGTGGATCTACTCCTTGATGATTGTGACCTTCGTGTTCATCATTCTCACCAATTTCAATGGAATGATTTTCACCTTCAATTAGATTAATATTATTGGAACAATTGATTACATCCACATCCACGTTATTTTCCTCCAAATTCTTTCCCCACGCATTTTCAAATCCTAAGTAACCCACCTTAAAGTACAATGTACTTTTGCCCAATTCAATCATCTGAGAAGGTGTGGGATCATAAGTCTCGGGACTGGTGCCGGCAGGCACAATGGTATTCACCCTAAACTTATCGCCTACAATTTGCTCCACAAAGTATCGTTGCGGTTCAATACTTACCGTAATGGTTGGTCTGTTCTCATTAACGATATTGCAACTTAGTGCAAATAATAGGATGAGAGAGAGATAGAGATAGTTTTTCATTATTAAAAATCATTTCTTAGTGCATTCTGATAAATCAATTACCTGCTTTCTGCCTCTAAATCCCCTAAAAAGGGGAGTTTGGCAGAGTGATTATTACGAGACTTTATTTTCGGAAACAAAAGTTTGAAAAAGTCTAATAATCTGCAATGAAAGGTTTTCGGAGAAGATTCAATCATTATTTGAGCACAAATTTAGCAATAATTACTCTTGCAGCAATGCATCAACAGAGAATTTGGTACATTTGCTTTTTATTCCGTAATCACGTTTCATATATGCGCACGCAACTAATCACTACCGAAGACGGCTCTCACTCCTTGTTTGTTCCTGATTTAAACGAGCACTACCATTCAACACATGGAGCCATTCAAGAGTCACGTCATGTTTATATCGATGCAGGATTTCAAGTATGTTTAAACAGACAAATAAACGTATTGGAAGTAGGGTTCGGCACCGGTCTCAATGCATTTCTCACACTTTTGGAAGCGATCAAAAACAATATTCCCGTACATTACATATCGCTGGAACGTTATCCGTTGGATATTGATATAGCTAAACAATTAAATTACCCGCAACAACTTGACGAAATTTCGAACGCTCACCTTTTTTTAGAGCTTCATACAGCGGAGTGGAACAGAGCAATCGAAATCACTCCCTATTTTTCGTTACACAAAATTGAAACAGACTTCAGTAATCCCACTAACTTTACTACTTCAACACGTTTTGATGTTATTTATTTCGATGCTTTCGCTCCCGAAAAACAACCCGAAATGTGGACGCAGCAAATATTTGACAAGTTATTTACTCTTTGTAATCCAAATGCTATTATCACAACTTATTGCGCTAAAGGTTCAGTGCTCCGAATGTTACAAAAAACAGGCTTTACCGTAGAACGATTGACGGGACCGCCGGGGAAGAGGGAGATGTTGAGAGGGGAAAAGGTGAAGAGAGTTAAAAATTGAAAGTTGAAAATTGAAAGTTGCGAATAAAAAATTGGATGTCTTTGTAATAAAAGTATGGATGCAGCAGTCTGGGATTCCTGGGGGGCATGGAGCTCCATATCCATGAAAAAATTTATAAATGTGAGGCTGGAGCTTCACTCATCCCAGAGTGTAAAGCTGGAGCTTTACACCTCCCAGACTCTTACAACGCTCCCAACGCCTCTTTCGTAGCATTTAACAATGGTTCAATAGAAATTTCCTGCCCAACGGCGCCTTTCATCCACAATTGCGGGATGATGCTTCCTTGCGTAAGAATTCGTTCTACTTCGTTGGCCATATTTTTACCTTTTACTTGTTGTTCGATTTGAAAATCGATAAGGTGACCCATCGGGTAATTGGGCAAGTAGAGCGGATAATCGATCATGTGTGAATAGATTCCCAATAAGATTTCATCTTTTCCACCCAACACATCGGCATAATAGCTGTTCCATACATCTTTTGCAATGGACATTACAGCCTCTTTCAGTTGCGCGGGCGTTGCATCTGGATTTGCATAGAGCCATTCCCATACTTTGATGTCAACCAACGACACACCCATTATTTCGAAACTGGACCAAAAGTTATCCAACGCCAAATAGTAATCATCGTGTGGATTGGTTTGTTTCAAACCCAACAAGTCCATATCTCGTTTTTGAAACAAAAACGCAATTGCTTCAGTAAACGCAGTGTTGGGAACACCGCTTAGCATATAATAATCTATGTCGTTCAGCGTGATGGTTTGCTCTACAGTGTGACCAAACTCGTGCACTGCAATGTTGTAACCTTTGTAATCCATACCATCTTTGCCAATGCGGGTGCGCAAATGCGCAGTATCATTTCGCATGCTTGCTCCCCAGGCATGTCCGGCACCACGCGATGCATCAACAGTTATCAACGAAGTAATCTCTTTTGCTTTGTCAGCACTCCAACCCAAATCGCGCAACATGCGCGGCAAATCGGCCTCTACTGCTGCTGCATTGGAATATTTTTTGGATGTGATAGCCGTAAGTTCTTCTTCGGGAAC
>JAQVGF010000195.1 GCA_028696875.1 Dysgonamonadaceae bacterium | reverse complement strand
GATTTAAAAAAGCTCTGAAAGATCAAAGGTGCCAAAATTTTTTGAACCCAACATTTCGTTAACTTCTTCTATATCAAAATAAGTAGGATCAAAATCTACACCTAACCACTCACTATAATCCTCATATTCTTCGTGATCGGGGTCTTTTAAAATTTCCAACATATCATAATATCCCCAAATACCGCCGCAATCCTCCGGAGGACAACTGTTCTTGCCTTTCAAACAGGTTACATCCTTTTTGTCCATTGCATCATCTTCTATCTTTTCTAAAACGATTTCATGTTCCCATCCATCGCCAAAATCATACTCGTAAATAATTTTTTCCTTTTCCTTTTTCAACAGGTCTGAAATCTTAAGTTTCGAATAATCTACATTGTCCGCTTCATCCCAAAAAATATCATCAGGCATTTTTGGAGCATAATAAGTTCGGTTTTTTATAAACTGATGCAAATGTGAATTTGTCCAACCCATTGTGGTTTGAATAACTTTGTGAAAATCCGGTAGTGACAAATCGGAAGGTATTAAAACTTGTCTCCAGATACTCGGCTTACTGCCTTTTAAGGTAATCTTAACTTGGTATGTTTTATTTGGCATCTCATTCAATTTTATTGTGTGATTTATCAAAAATGATCGCCCAAATATATAAAATATTTTTTTATTGAAAGTTCTAATTTGAATTTTTATTTAATATACTTCAAAAAAACTTTTGAAAAACTTGTATTATGAACAATAGTTCACTATCTTTGCAGTGAACAATAATAAAAAAAATATGTGCGCACGCGTAAAAAGACCTCGTAAGATATTAAATCCACCCTCCATAAAAGGTTTTAAACCTTATGGAATAGATTCAGGCGTGAAAGCATCTGATTCTGTGAATTTATTGTTTGAAGAGTATGAGGCTTTGAGATTAATAGATTACGATTGTTTAAATCATCATCAAGCATCTGTGATGATGAACGTCTCGCGACCAACTTTTACGCGCATTTATGCTGCCGCATTGCAAAAAATAGCTGTAGCCTTTGTTGAAGCTCGTCAAATAAGCATTGAAGGTGGAAAGATTTATTTTGATAGCGATTGGCATCAATGTAATTCGTGTGAGAGCTATTTTAGCCACCCACACAAGCATATTCCTATAAAGGAGTGTCCTTTATGTGGTAGCGAAGATATTTCAGATTTTGACTTGCCCGTAGAGGAGAGCGAAATATACATAAATGAAGATCAATGTATTTGTCCTCAATGCGAATTTGAGCAAACTCATCAATCGGGGAAACCATGCAAAGAGGAAGTTTGTCCGAAATGTGGACACTTTATGAAAAGAAAAGGTTCTCCTGGCAGAAGAGGACGTAAAATGCAGGAAACATGAAAGTTGCAATAGCTTCACAAGGAAACAGGCTTGTGTCAAATATTGATTCAAGTTTTGGCCGTTGTGCATGGTTTATTATATATGACACCGAAAATGGTGCAATGGAATTTATTCCAAATGCAAACAAAGACTTGGAGGAACATGCCGGTAAAGCTGCTGTAGATTTAGTCTTGTCGCGCAATGTGTCAATGATAATTTCCGGAGAGTTTGGGATTAAGATTAAGCCATTGCTCGATAGTATGCATATACAGATGGTTGTGATAAAGGATTCCATCAAAACAATCGGTCAAATCATTGAAATGTTAGATAATAAAAAAAAGAAAAATGCCACAACTTGATGGAACGGGTCCCGAAGGAAAGGGAAAAGAAACAGGAAGAAAACTGGGGCGATGTAGTACTGCTTCGGAAGAAGAAAAACTGTCAAAACTCGGGAAAGGTCTTGGGAAAAGACGAAAGTCTTGTAAAGAAAAAGAGATTGGAAAACGTGTAAATGCCGGTTTAAAATAATATTAATCATTTAAAAAAGGAGGTTACAATGTCAAATTTTAATCAAAAGGGTCCCATGGGAGAAGGTCCTATGACAGGCCGAAGAATGGGTCGCTGCACCAATTATGGAGTAGCACGCAGAAAACAAACAAATCAAGAGAATGAGAACGTAGTAAATCCATCCAATGATAATTTCTTCGGGCGATTTTTCGGTCGAGGTCGCGGAAGAGGTATGGGTAACGGTATGGGGCAAAATCGTGGCGGTCGCGGAATGGGACGTAGCGGTGGCGGCAGTCGTGGAATGGGAATAGGTCGTCAAGGCCGTTTTCGTGACGATATTTAACAGGAGTTTCTTGCAAACTCTAAATATTTAAAAACAACACAAGCCCTGTGTTCAAAATAATTACGCTCGCGCCGATTTGTAATCGGTGTGTTGCGAAGCAAAAAGTATTCTAAAAAGAATTGTTTCGCTACCGCGACACACGCATTGCAAAATGCGTGCGAGCGATGATTTATCGCACACAGGGCTTTCTTTTATCAAAACCAAACTATTTAATTATGACTAAAAAAAGAATTGCAATTCCGGTGGCTAATAATATGTTGTCGGAACATTTTGGACATTGCCAAGCATTTGCTTTTGTAGATGTTGAAAATGACATCATCACAGAAATCACAACAATGGATCCGCCCGAACATACGCCCGGTTCATTCCCTAAATGGGTGGCTGCAAATGGAGCAACTGATGTGATTGCAGGAGGAATAGGTTCTAAAGCAATAAGCTTTTTCAACGAACTTGGAGTTAACGTATTTGTGGGAGCAACTGTTGATACACCGCAAAATCTGGTTACTCAATTCCTTACCGACGAACTAAAACTGGATGCAAATTATTGCAATCATGATGATGAGCACAGACATGGATATGGACACAGCCACAGCCACTAAATCTGTTTTTATAGCGATTTAATGATTCATAGAAGGCTAATTTACATGTTTTATAAAACTCATTTATGATCAACCAACAACCATTCAAACTAACTATTGCCAGCGGCAAAGGTGGAACAGGGAAAACTACGCTGTCCACTAATCTTGCTGCTTATCTTGCTGAACATGAAGAGGTGGTGTTGGCAGATCTTGATGTTGAAGAGCCTAATTCGGGATTGTTTTTCAATGGCACATTGGTTCACGAAGAGGATAACCATAATATGACCCCCAACTGGGACGAAAGTCGTTGCACGCTTTGCGGACTTTGTCAAGATGTCTGCAATTTTAATGCAATTATTCAGCTTGGAACATCTATATTGGTTTATCCCAAATTGTGCCATAGCTGTTATGCTTGTTCGGAGTTGTGTCCTGAAAACGCACTGCCAATGGAATCTACTAAAATTGGAACGTTGCGCGATTTCCAAATGGGCAAACTTCATTATGTAGAAAGCCGACTCAATATTGGTGAAGAGCAAGCTGTGTCGAGCATTTCTAAAACTAAAAGATATGTTGCTAATAAATATGACAATATATCTATTCATATTTTCGATTCTCCACCAGGGACTTCGTGTCCGGTTATGGAAGCAACAAAAGATGCAGATTATGTTATATTGATTACCGAACCAACACCTTTTGGTTTTCACGACTTAAAACTGGCGGTGGAAACTATGCAAACTCTCAAAAAACCATTCGGAGTGGTTATCAATCGCGATGGAATTGGTGATGATGAGGTTGCCAATTATTGCAAAGCAAAAGAGATTGAGATATTGGCTAAAATACCCAATAGCCGAAAGATTGCAGAACTATACTCCAAGGGAGAATTGATTTATCCTAAATTTCCGGAAGTGAGGGAAGCTTTAGACAATATTTTGGAACATTGCCAATCTATAAAGGAGGGGAGAACTGTATGAAAGAGATTGTAGTCATTTCCGGAAAAGGTGGTACAGGTAAAACTTCTCTTACTGCTTCTTTCGCCATGATAGGTGGAACGGATGTTGTGGTTGCCGATTGCGATGTTGATGCTGCCGACATGCATCTACTGATGCAACCCGATTTTAAAGTGTCCGAGGACTTTTATAGTGGTGAGGTTGCTTATATTAATCAAGATAACTGTACCCAATGCGGATTATGCAAAGAAGTTTGTCGGTTTGATG
>JAQVGF010000194.1 GCA_028696875.1 Dysgonamonadaceae bacterium | reverse complement strand
GCCAACGATGATTTTCCACTGCCACTCAACCCCGTAATAACGGTGAGTGTGTTGCGTGGAATTTCTACGTCTATATTTTTTAAATTGTGTACGCGTGCGCCGTACACATTAATTAATTCTTTATCGGAAATCATAGTTTAATGTAACATTAAAATGAGAGTAATTGTTTATCCAACCAATTCTTTTTTTAGAAAAAGCGTATAGCGATTTCTTTATTCAAGGTGAAGAATGTTAGAGGAAATAAGGCTGGAATATAAGCCAAAATTGAGAAAGCCTTACGGAGTTACCCAGCTTTTGTTATGAACCTTTGGAGTTTCATTTCTCTTATAATAAAGACTCTCTTTGGTAGGAATTTTAAATGTGTAGCTTTTATTTCCACTCACGGTCAGCTTCGTACTGCGAAGCCACGAATTGAAATCTTTCAATTGTGCGTAAGTTAATCCCTGTTGTTTTGCAAACGTCACCAAACTGGGAATGGATGATGAAACATTCACATCTTTAAAAACCATTGGTTTGTGCAACTGATGTGGTCGTATGATAAAACCATATTGAGGAGGATTCTCAAAAACCAGCTTGATAGCCAACATACGATAATAGTAACGTGTAGTCTCTTCAACCAGCCAAAGATCGAGTGCTTCGCCGGTTTGCTGATTTCGGAGTTCATTCGTAATTCTTCCCTGTCCACCATTGTATGAAAGCGCGGCAGCACTCCAAGAACCATATTTGTTGTATGCGTCTTTGAGGTATCTGCCGGCGGCAACTGTTGATTTCTCGATTGAATAACGTTCGTCTACTTCTGCTGAAACTTCAAGTCCAAATTGTGTTGCAGTAGCCGACATAAATTGCCATAATCCGGCTGCTCTTGCCGGAGATACTGCTCGCGGATCTAAGCTACTTTCAATTACAGCTATATATTTGAGATCATCCGGAAGCCCTTGTTGCTTTAAAATAGGCTCTATAATTGGAAAAATGCGGTTTGCTCTTTTAATGAGCAACAATGTTGTGGAATGGAAATAGGTGAAACTGTTAAGCTCCCGGTCAAGTCTTTCACGCTTGTCGTATCTGTCGAAAGTATGCGTTTCGCCTGCGAAATTCATTCTTTCAGGAGTTTCAACCGATGCGGTCATCGACATTACCAGAGGTCGCTGCTGTTCACTGTTTTCGATATGATTGCCTGAAATTAACAGGATTGTGGCTACCGTGAGAGTTAGGATAAGAAATATAAATAGGATTAGTTTTTTCATTTGATTTTTTCTCGCTTTTCTTTAATTTAGTTCAAATATAGTCTATTTCGGGAGAAGAAAGAGGAAGATTAACAGACATTAAAGGGCATATATTCACTAAAAACGTAGAAATGATTTAATATGTAGGTCAGTTTAGGGAGTTTTGAGGGTTTTAGAAGTCAGAAGTCAGAGGTCGGAAGTCAGAGGTCAGAGGACAGAGGTCAGAGGTTAGAGGGCAAAGGTCAGAGGTTAGAAGTCAGAGATCGGAAGTCAGAAGTAAGAAGTCAGAAGTAAGAAGTCAGAAGTCAGAGGTCGGAAGCCAGGTCGGAATTCGGAGGTTGAAGGTCGGAAGTCGTGATATCAGATTGTATTAGATCATCTTTGATGAAAGACAACAAAAAACCGAAATCACGTAAAACCAAAACAACAAAAACCAAAATTACAAATCCCTAAAAATCAAAAAATCACATTTTTTTACACAGAGATCCCAAAGAAGAGACAAAAGTAACACAGTTAATTGTATATTTGTGAGATACCTTTTTATAGTAAAACTACATTGATATGGAAAGAAAAATTCCGCAAAAGATAGCGAATGCTCACGATGTAAATGAATTTAGATTTCGCGATACTCCGTTTGTACAACTTATGAACAGACGGATCTACAATGTTCTTTTTATTGCTTCGCAATACGATATGTTTATTTTGGAAGACGACGGACGGGTGGATGAAAAAATATTTAATGAATATACTTCGCTCAACTTGCGCTACCCGCCACGTTTTACTCAAGTGAACAATGCTGAGGAAGCAATGAATTTGCTGAAAACAAATCGATTTGAATTGGTAATCTGCATGCCAAACGTTGACAACAATGATTTTTTTGAACTTGCTAAACAAATTCAAAAAGAACACCCACTCACGCCAGTTGTAATGCTCACCCCTTTTTCGAAAACGGTAAGCGAGGTTTTTGAGAAAGAGGATTTGAGTGGTGTTGACTATCTCTTTAGTTGGCTGGGCGATACCGATTTATTGCTTGCAATAATAAAGTTGATTGAGGATAAAATGAATGTGGAAAACGATGTGAAAACAGTGGGAGTTCAAACCATTCTTTTGGTAGAAAACTCTGTCCGTTTTTATTCTGCAGCTTTGCCTTTGTTGTTTAAATATGTGTTGAATGAATCAAAGGAGTTCTCAAAAGAGGCACTCAACGATCACTTGCGCATGATGCGCATGAGAGGTAGGCCGAAAATTTTGCTGGCGCGTAATTACGAAGAAGCGGTTGATCTGTATACCCGATACGGGAAAAATATGTTGGGTATAATTAGCGATATAAGTTTTTTTCGTAATCATGAAAAGGACAAGTTAGCAGGTAAAAAATTTATTGAATATGTGCGAGAATATGATAAAACAATCCCTGTTATTTTAGCTTCGTCAGAAGCATCTAATTATATATATGCTAAAGAGCTGAACGCTCAGTTTATTGACAAAAACTCGCAAACTTTTCCTCAAGATGTCAAAAGAGCCATAAAAGAGAATTTCGGTTTTGGCGATTTTGTTATCATTGATCCCGATACAAATCAGGAGATTATGCGAATAAGAAACCTGAAAGAGCTGCAAAATACAATTCGCAACATCCCCGACAAAGCATTGTATTATCATCTATCCTTGAATCATTTTTCTCGCTTTTTCTATTCGCGCGCCATGTTCCCCGTGGCAGAAATGTTGCGAATAATTGATGTTTCGGAATATAACAGCATGGACGATGCGCGCGAGCTTATTTACGAAGCAATTGTTCAGTACCGTCGGATGAAAAATACGGGAGTAGTTGCAATTTTCGAAAAAGATAGATTCGATAAATATTCTTACTTTGCCCGCATTGGGGAAGGATCGATGGGTGGTAAAGGAAGAGGATTAGCATTTATGGGATATATCACTAAAAAACATTATGCGCTTAACGAGTACAAAAATCTTCCGGTAACAATTCCCAAAACTGTTGTCCTTTGCACAGATATTTTCGATGAATTTATGGAAGCCAATAAGTTATATCCGTTAGCGTTATCGGATATTTCGGATGAAGACATTTTGAAACACTTTTTAGGTGCCAAATTGCCGAAGCGATTGATAGGTGATTTCCTGGTCTTTTTTGAAGCCACAAGCAATCCGCTTGCAATCCGATCCTCAAGCTTATTAGAGGACGCACATTATCAGCCGTTTGCCGGTATTTTTTCTACCTATATGATTCCTCGTGTCGAGGATAATTTTGAGATGATTCGTATGTTGAGCGATGCCATCAAAGCAGTGTATGCCTCCGTTTTTTACAAAGACAGTAAATCGTATATGATAGCAACGCAAAACATTATCGATCAGGAAAAGATGGCTATTGTTTTGCAGGAGGTTGCCGGCTCACGCTATAGCGATCATTTCTATCCAACTATTTCGGGCGTGGCTCGTTCCATAAACTATTACCCGTTGGGTGATGAACAGCCCGAAGACGGCGTTGTACAAATAGGTTTAGGTTTAGGGAAGTATATTGTTGAAGGAAATCAAGGATTGCGCTTTTCACCTTCACATCCAAATAAAATATTGCAATTATCATCCGTTGATACTGCTTTAAAAGAAACACAAACGCGCTTTTATGCATTGAGTACAAACCCGATTACAGAGGACTTCTCTGTTGATGATTCGTTCAATTTTCTCAAATTAGGATTGAAAGAGGCAGAAGCAGATGGCACATTGCGTTATATCTCCTCAACGTACGATCCAAATGATATGG
>JAQVGF010000193.1 GCA_028696875.1 Dysgonamonadaceae bacterium | reverse complement strand
ATAATTGGTATCAACAATCGAGAGTTTTCAAACCGTGTCACCATCACATCCCAACATAAATATGTCATCCCATTATTTCATCATCACCTATTACTCCATGTAAGTAAAACCTATTTTTATCAAGCCTTTCAGCAATCAAACACTCTATTTTGTTTCATTTTTCTACTTTAAAGCAGTTAATTTTATCAATTTGATTATCTTTGTATCTTTAGTAAGCGTATAAACAACTTACTAAAGATTATTAACACACTATTTTCAAATAACATTCAACCTATTTTGTAATGCAAGAAATCAAATTTTATAGTGGTGAAAATATCCCACTGGAATTACACAAAGTGCGTGTGGTTCAAAAACTTAATTTAGTACCCATCGAACGCCGTTTAGAGGCATTGTATGAGGCTGGATTCAATACATTTAAACTCACTACAAAGGATGTATTCCTCGACATGCTCACCGATTCGGGAACCAATGCCATGAGCGACAACCAAATGGCAGCCATGATGCAAGCTGATGATGCGTATGCCGGTTCGCAAAGTTTTTTTCGACTCGAAAAAGCGGTGCAAGATGTACTGGGTAAAAAATATTTATTACCGGTGCATCAAGGTCGCGCTGCCGAAAATATAATCTCTGTGGCTTATGTACGCAAAGGAAGTCTGGTTCCAATGAATTATCACTTTACCACAGCCATGGCACACATCACCGACAAAGGAGGACAAATTGCCGAGTTGCTTTACGACGAAGCCTACGTTATCAATTCTGATCATCCTTTCAAAGGCAATATGAATATTGAAAAGCTCGAAGAAGTTATCAATTATCATGGACCAAAAAATATTCCATTTATTCGAATGGAAGCATCTACCAATCTTATTGGCGGACAACCATTCTCGGTGCAAAACTTGCGCGATGTACGCGCCATTGCAGATAAATACGGCATTCGTCTCATTCTTGATGGTAGTTTGTTGGGCGAAAACGCTTTTCTTGTATTACAACGTGAAGAAGAGTTTAAAGATTCTGATATGAAGACCGTTATACACACCATGACAAGTTTAGCTGATTTGTGTTACTTCTCAGCACGAAAACTGAGTTCTTCACGTGGTGGCGGTATTTGTACCGATAGTTTAGAAATTTTTCGGGAGTTGGAAGCTTTTATTCCATTGTACGAAGGATTTTTGACATACGGAGGCATGTCCATCCGCGAAGTGGAAGCAATGGCTGTGGGTTTGTACGAAACATTAGATGAAACAATGATTAGCCAAAGTCCTTCGTTTATAAAATATCTTGTTGATGCACTCGATGCCAAAGGCATTCCTGTTATAAAGCCCGCAGGGGTTTTAGGTGCTCATGTAGATGCAATGCAAGTTTGTGCACATATTCCTCAATCGCAATATCCGGCAGGATCATTGGCTGCTGCTCTGTTTCTTATTTCAGGGGTGCGCGGTATGGAGCGTGGGTCAATTTCGAATCAGCGAGATGAATATGGCAATGAAACTTATGCCGATATGGAATTGCTTCGTTTGGCCGTTCCGCGACGTGTATTTACGCTTTCGCAAATTAAATACGTTGAAGATCGACTGAATTGGTTATACGATAACAGAGAACTAATTGGCGGATTAAAATTCGTGTACGAACCGCCGGTGCTTCGTTTCTTTATGGGTGGTTTGAAACCAATTGATGATTGGCCACAAAAAATGATGGCTAAATTTAAAGAAGATTTTAGCGATAGTCTGTAAGGTTTGTATTTATTTTGTAAAGACTGTATAACAAAAAGTTTAACATTGCACGACCACGAAGTGGGCAGATGTTTATAGCACATAATGGGAACAGAACGATTCGATCCTATAGATAGGAGTCGCGACTTTTATTCATACATCGTGGCTATAAATATACAATCCCGTCGCAGAGATTGTTATTCTCATAATTGTTCTGCCTGCTTATTTTGTGGATCACTCTCAAAAAAAACAAACGAGGGCATTGACGATTATTACCATCAATACCCTCGTTTAAATTTCAATTTACTTTTTTGTATATACTACGCTAAGTCAATTTCCTTATTCAAATAAATATCTTGAATCAAGTTCAATAATTTAACGCCTTCTTTCATAGGACGTTGAAATGCTTTTCTACCCGATATAAGACCGGTTCCTCCTGCTCGTTTATTAATAACTGCGGTGCGAGCAGCAGCAGCAAAATCGTTGTCACCTGAAGCTCCACCCGAATTAATCAAACCAATTCTTCCCAGGTAATTGTTAACCACTTGGTATCTACACAAATCAATTGGATGATCAGAGGAAAGCTTATCATACATAGCCGGATCTATTTTACCAAATTTGAGATCACGAAATCCACCGTTGGTATCAGGTAATTTCTGTTTGATGAAATCGGCTTTAATAGTAACACCAATATAATTAGCTTGTCCTGTCAAGTCAGCGGCTGCATGGTAATCCTTTTCTGCGGTTTTAAAATCGTTATTACGCGTATAGCACCACAGAACTGTTGCCATTCCCAGTTCGTGAGCTTCTTCAAAAGCTTCGGAAACTTCCTGCAACTGCCTGTCTGCTTCATCAGATCCAAAATAAATGGTTGCTCCAACTGCAGCAGCACCCAAATTCCACGCTTCTTGTACCGTTCCGTACATTATTTGGTCGTACGTATTTGGATATGTCAAGAGCTGATTGTGATTCAATTTAACCAAAAATGGAATTTTATGGGCATATTTTCTTGCATACAATGCAAATCCACCAAAAGTGGTTGCAACTGCATTACATCCACCCTCAATTGCAAGTTTAATAATATTTTCCGGATCAAAATAAAGAGGATTTGGTGCAAAAGAGGCTCCTGCAGTATGCTCAATTCCCTGATCAACAGGTAGTATTGACATATATCCTGTACCACTCAAACGACCATGATTATATAACAATGACAGATTTCTTAAAACCTGAACATTACGATCGCTTATTCCAAATACTTCGTCCACATAATTGGGTCCGGGATGAGTAAGTTGATCCTTACTAACTGTTTCGCATTTATGATTTAGTAAATCATTTGCTTCGCTACCCAAATATTCTCTAATTTTTTCGATGTTGTTTTGTACCATATTTTTTATTTTTATAGCGTGTGTAAATATTTATTGATTGATTATCATTAAGATAAGAAATTAATTCAATTTATCAATGATTATTCAATATTTTATAGAGTCGGATTATTTTTATCTAATTCTTTTGCATGAAGATTTTCTTCTTGTTTGTTCTTTCTCCGAATTTCTGCTTCTTGCTCTATTTTCTTCTGGTTTGCTCTTCTTCTACGATAAATTAAGAGAACTATAAACGCTACAATTACAATGCCTAAAAGAATTGTAAGAACGCTCTCCCATTTAATGATACTTTCTCCAAACATAGTTTATTTCTTTTCTTTTATTTCTTTTTATTTTCTTTCTCTACAGCTATTTTAGGGATTGTGTCGAAATAACTTGACGCTTTAAACAGTCAATCTATTTCATTATAAATCCCTAATTGTTTTTTATATGGAAAAATTGCCATATGTCTGACCAAATATTTACCGTTTCTATTTGAGAGGGCTCAAATCCGGCAAGGATAAGATTGTCATAAGTTTTTCTGTTAATATTGTCACCATAGAGCGTGTAAGAAATTGGATTTAGAATATCCATAATTTTTCCCAGAATCTTTTTTTGACTACGCACATGCTCAAGCAATAAAATTGTGCCATTTTCTTTGCATACTCTTTTTATTTCGTGAAACCCTTTAATGGGATCGCTAACGGAGCAAAAAACGCACGAAGCAACTACAGTATCGAATGTATTGTCAGGAAAAATTAAATCTTCGGCATCCATCTTCAAAAGTTGATCAATATGCGTATAACCATTTGCACGTCTATGTGCATATTTCAGCATTCTTTCACTGGAGTCGATACCTGTGAGTGTTACACCTGCTGGATAATGTTGGATATTTTTTCCTGTTCCAATTCCAATTTCAAGGGTTTTACCGGATACATCTTTCAGCAAT
>JAQVGF010000037.1:8210-17681 GCA_028696875.1 Dysgonamonadaceae bacterium | reverse complement strand
TTTTTGATTGACTCCACAACCTATTCCGCAGAAAAGAAGCAGAAAGCTCGTACTTGGTATAACCGACTTATTGAGATGATGAAAGAGGAGGGAATAGAAAAGGAAGGTCATCTCGAAATTAACGAATCATTACTTGCTGAACTAACCAATTTACATCAGCAATTACTTAAAAACTCCAAGGAAAATACATATATTGAAACTTACTACAAAACGTTGCCTATTATTGTAGAGTTAAGAGAAAAAGCAAAATCAAAAGAAATATCAGAAATAGAAACTTGTTTTACGGCACTTTACGGTTATTTACTTTTGAAACTACAAAAAAAAGAGATTTCAGCGGATACTGCTTCGGCAATTTCTCAAATATCAAGCTTGTTAGCTCTTTTATCCGGAAAGTACAAATCACAATTGAATAAAGAATAATAACATGGCAATTTATACGGGATCAAATAAGCATTTGGGTGGAACGGAGAAAACAACCAATAAGAATCAATTTTACTATGGATTGGTTCAAAAAAAAGTATTGGTAACAGGAGGAACAGGACAATTGGGGAGTGTGCTAAAGGAGTTTGCCATGCAAAATGAAAGTATGTTTCAATATTTCTACACCGGATCTGCCGATTTAGATATTACTCAAATAGATGCAGTAAGAAGTTTTGTTAAACAACACTCTATTGAATACATTGTCAATTGTGCTGCTTACACCGCCGTTGATAAAGCTGAAACAGAAGTTGACAAATGTTACTCTGTGAACGTATTAGGTGCAGAGAATTTAGCAAAAGTAGCTACCGAGTTCAATTGTAAGCTGATACATATTTCTACCGATTACGTTTTTGATGGAACTGCCAACAAGCCTTATCGTGAGGATTCACCGGTGAATCCGCTATCGGTTTACGGGAAAACTAAACTGGATGCCGAAAGAGCTGTTATGGATATTGCTCCGAATTCAATTATCATTCGTACAGGTTGGCTTTACTCTTCATACAAAGTAAACTTTGTGAAAACAATGTTACGCCTAATGGGAGAAAGAGAAGTGTTGACAATAGTAAATGATCAGCATGGCACGCCCACTTATGCGCGCGATTTAGCAGAAGCAATCACCATTATTTTAGACAGTTCGGAAGGTGGAGATTGGAAAAAAGGAGTTTATCATTTTTCTAATCTTGGTGAAACAACATGGTTTGGATTTGCAGAGAAAATAAAGCAACTCGCTAAGATAGAGAACTGTCAGTTGAAACCAATAGAAACAAAAGATTACCCAACTCCTGCTGTTCGCCCATCATATACTGTGCTTGATAAAACGAAAATACAAGATACATTCCATTTCACCATTCCGCAGTGGGAAGAGAGTTTAGAAAAATTTCTAAACAGAGTTCGCGGAGACAAATAATAAAGAATAATATTGTGCTACAGCACATTCCAAGAGACTTAAAAGTCAACACATACATATGAGTTTAAAAAAAGAGATACAAAAACGTCGTACATTTGCCATTATTAGTCACCCGGATGCGGGAAAGACTACGCTTACCGAAAAGCTTTTGCTTTTTGGTGGTGCCATTCATATAGCAGGTGCAGTGAAATCGAATAAAATTAAAAGAACCGCTACATCGGATTGGATGGAAATAGAGAAACAGCGTGGAATATCGGTTGCCACATCGGTAATGGGATTTGAGTACGATGATCATAAAATAAATATTCTTGACACTCCCGGTCACCAGGATTTTGCGGAAGATACTTATCGTACGCTAACTGCTGTAGATAGCGTGGTTGTGGTTGTGGACGTAGCAAAAGGAGTTGAGGTGCAAACTCGTAAACTGATGGAGGTTTGTAGAATGCGCAACACTCCTGTTATGATATTTGTAAACAAACTTGATAGAGAGGGTCGAGACCCGTTTGATATTTTAGATGAACTTGAAAAAGAGTTACAAATAAAAGTGCGTCCATTGAGCTGGCCCATTGAAATGGGCGATCGATTTAAAGGTGTTTACAACCTATACAATAAAAGTCTTGATCTTTATCAACCCAGCAAACAAACAGTGACCAAGTCGATTGCAATAAAAAATCTGGATGACTCCGATTTGCAAAAATACCTTGGAGATGATTTAACTGAAACGCTTCGCGAGGAAGTTGAATTAATTACAGGCGTTTATCCGGAATTTGATCGGGAAGAATATCTTGCAGGTAAATTAGCTCCGGTTTTTTTTGGTTCTGCTCTCAATAACTTTGGAGTTAGGGAGTTGTTAGATTGTTTTGTGGATATTGCGCCTTCACCACGTGCTGTAAAAGCAGAAGAGCGTAAAGTTGATCCGTATGAAGAGGCATTTACAGGATTTGTTTTTAAGATTCATGCCAATATGGATCCCAATCATCGTTCACGAATTGCGTTTGTGAAAGTGTGTTCGGGAAAATTTGAGCGAAATGTAAACTATAAACATATGCGATTTAATCGCTTGATGCGTTTTTCATCTCCAACAGGTTTTATGGCACAGAAAAAAGAGATTTTGGACGAAGCTTTCGCTGGTGATATCGTTGGTTTACCTGATACGGGAAACTTTAAAATAGGGGATACATTGACTTCAGGTGAAGATTTACACTTCAAAGGATTGCCCAGTTTTTCGCCTGAGATGTTCAAGTATATTGAGAATGCAGATCCAATGAAATCGAAACAGTTGCATAAAGGCATCGAGCAATTGATGGACGAAGGTGTAGCTCAACTGTTTACACATCAATTTAATGGACGTAAAATTATTGGTACTGTTGGACAGCTTCAATTCGAAGTTATTGAATATCGTCTTTTGCACGAATATGGTGCCCAATGTCGTTGGGAGCCAATAAATCTATTTAAAGCGTGTTGGATTGAAAGTGATAATGCTGAGGAGTTAGCCGATTTTAAAAAACGTAAATATCAATACATGGCACATGACAAGCAGGGTAGAGATGTGTTTCTTGCTGAATCGAACTATATGTTGATGATGGCACAGCAAGACTTTAAGAACATAAAGTTTCATTTTACTTCTGAGTTTTAATTGTTTCTAAACTAATGTTTGTTAAGTCGATGAACCAAAGTTTATTGTCTCATGTTCTATTAATGTGTTATAAGTAGAATATCATTATAAAACTATTAGACATGGATGATTTAAGATTTAAAGGAAAGTGGAATCAATTAAAAGGTAAAGCCAAACAAAAGTGGGCTAATCTAACCGATGACGATTTACAATACGCCGAAGGAAAAGAAGATGAGCTTTATGGTAAGCTACAAGAGAAAACCGGTAAAAGCAAAGACGAAATTAAATCGTGGTTTGACAAACAAATGGATGATTTGGATTAAATTCTTTCCTGGACAATTTAATTAAAGGTTAATTAGTGTCTGCCAGAACACCCTTTGTTTTTGAGTCTTTGATAAGAAAAAGGCAAAGACAAGGCCTGTTCCGACTTGGCGGAAGCTTTCGTCTCGCCAAGGCGAGATGACTGTTTCAAAAACGAGAGTAACACAGTATTTGCCGTTTTATTGCAAAGGCTAATTAATATTCAGCGGGTGGCGAAGAACATGTTTCTTGTCATCCGTTTTTTGTTGGGTCTTTATTTTGCTAAAAGCAAAATTAGAGTGGAATTAAATAAGCCGAGATTATATGGCTACCCAAGCCCAATAATACAAAGATGTGAAACACGGTATGCACAAACTCTTTCTTGGCCAATGCATATACCACCGAACCTATAATATAGAACACACCACCTGCCGCTAACCAGTACAATACCGGCAGGGAATCATTTTCTACAGCCACTCGAATAGTAGGTTTTATTGCAATAAGTATAGTCATACCCATCAAAACATACGATGCAGTCTTCCAATGGCTATTTTTCTTTATAGGTCTGAAATTAAGTCCAATCCCAACAAACGCAATTAGCCATACCAGAATAAAAAGCGCCCAGCCCCACATCCCTTCTTGGCGCAATAATATTAATGAAAACGGAGAATAACTGGCTGCAATAAGCAGATAGATACTTGCGTGATCAAAGTATCGAAGAATGGTTTTAGTTTTTGGTTGTTGCACATAGTGATAAACAGTGGAAGAAAGCATACAAACTAACATGCCAAACCCGAAGATTGAATGAGCTAAGATTGCCCAGTTGTTTCCGGCAGCCGATGCACGAGAGACCAAAACAATAGTACCCGCAATTGCCATTAGAACGCCAAGGGCATGTGTAAGATAATTGGCTTTTTCTTCCCGATCACTATAAAACTTGAAGTTCTCCATTGTTTGTTTTTCAAAAAAAATGCTTAGAGTGTTTTAATAACGCTCTAAGCAAATTATAAGTTCTTTATTCCTTTAAAGCTTTTTAAAAGCTTCTTCCAAATCCGCTTTTATATCATCGATATGTTCAATTCCCAACGACAAGCGCAACAGGTTTGGAAAAACTCCCGCCGCAAGCTTTTCATCATCGGCAAGTTGTGAATGGGTTGTGCTTGAAGGATGTACTATGAGCGTTTTTGCATCACCTACATTGGCCAAATGGCTGATGAGTGATAGGTTGTCAATCAAAGTTGCTGCCTGTTTTTCGTTACCTTTAACAAAGAAAGAGAGTACGCCTCCAAAACCGTTATTCTTCAAATACTTTTTGGCTAAAGAATGGTATTTACTGTTTTCCAATCCCGGATAATTTACTTTCTCCACTTTTGGATGCTCTTCGAGCCAGCGCGCAATTTCCAGCGTATTTGAATTTGTGCGTTCCGCACGAAGAGACAATGTCTCCAATCCCTGCAAAAGCATGAATGAATTGAAGGGACTTATTGCAGGACCAAAATCACGTAATCCTTCAACGCGAGCTCTAACAGCAAAAGCGATGTTGCCAAACGGAGACTTATCACCAAAAGTTTCCCAGAAGTTAAGTCCGTGATAACCCTTGGATGGTTCGCTAAACATGGGGTATTTTCCGTTGCCCCAATTGAAGTTGCCTCCATCAATTATAATTCCTCCCATGGAGGTTCCGTGACCTCCTATCCATTTAGTTGCAGAATGTGTCACCACATGTACGTCCCAATCAATCGGATTGAACAAATATCCACCTTGGGCAAACGTATTGTCCATTATCACCGGAATCTCATTTTTGTTTGCAATGGCAACAATGGTTTCCACATCGGGAATGTTGTATTCCGGATTGCCAATCATCTCTAAATAGATGCCTTTGGTGCGTTCATCAATCAACGATTCTATACTATCCGGATTATCACCTTCCGCAAATCGTACGTCGATGCCAATTCGTTCAAAGGCAACTTTGAATAAATTGTAGGTGCCGCCATATAAAAAGGAAGTAGAAATTATATTATCTCCGGCTGTTGCCAGGTTATTCAGTGCTATAAATTGCGCAGCTTGACCCGAAGAGGTTGCCAATGCGGCTACGCCATGTTCAAGTGCCGCCATTCGCTGTTCAAAAACATCGGTTGTTGGATTCTGAAGGCGTGTATATATATTGCCGAATTCTTTTAATCCAAATAGGTTAGCGCCATGTTCTGCATTCTTAAAAACATATGCAGTGGTTTGATGTATGGGCATTGCCCGGGATCCGGTTACCGGATCGGGTTCTTGTCCTGCGTGTACTTGTAATGTGTCAAAATGAAGTCTTTTCATACCAATAAAATTAAATTAGCCGTAAATATAGGATAAAAAAATTGAATAGGTACAATTTTGAGATAATTTGTGTCAGAGAGGAAGATATTGCGAGTTGTAAGGGGTAAGTTGTAAGAGGTAAGTTGTAAGTAGTAAGAAGTAAGTAGTAGCAAGTTGTAAGTGGCACTCTAACCATTAACTCATAACCCATAACTCATAACCCATAACCCGTAACTCCTCCCTATATATCCTTATAATCAAACAGACGACTCCGTGCCACCATACATGCACCAACAATTCCCGCTTTTTGTTTCAGTTTTGATACTACAATCTTTGAATCTCTATTTACCAAATTGAGCGAATATTTCCTGATGGAGCTTTTGATTGGAAGTAAAATAAAGCCTTCGGCTTGTGATACTTGTCCGCCTATCACAACTAATTCTGGATTGAAGATGTTAATAAGTCCGGCAATATATTTTCCTAATGTATACCCAACTTGCTCTACAATTTCAATGCAAAGAGGATCTTCTTTTTCAATTGCTTTCAGTATATCTGTCAATGTAAGTGTATTCAGATCTTTAACCATTTCGGTGAGAATGGAACTCTCTCCGTTTTGTATGCGCTCAATGACCATTCGATGAATTGCCAAACCGGAAGCTTCCGTTTCGAGGCATCCTTTTTTACCGCAATGACAAAGAATTTCGTTATCGAAGATGGGGAAATGTCCGAATTCTCCCGAAAAGCCCGACTTGCCATAATAGGGTTTCCCATCAATTATTATTCCGATACCCAATCCCCAGCTTACATTCACGAAAATTACATTTTTTTCTCCTTCTACCACACCCGACATATATTCTCCCAATGCCATGGCACGCGTATCGTTGTCGATACCGACGTTAAAGTTTAATTTTTCGGTAAGAATCTCGGTAATGGGTTGTTCGCTAAAATAGAAACTGCTGTAACTGTACCCCGACTCCGGATTAACTCTGCCCGATATATTCAGATTTATATTGAACAATCGATCTTTGGGAACTTTCACATTGTCGATAAAATTTTGAAGATGTTTGTGAAGTAGATCGAAGGATTCGGGTGTGTTTTCAAAACTATACTTTATACCCATTTGATAATCAACAATTTCGCCCTTAAAATTCATCAGTGCAATATTAAGGTAATGTCTGCTCATATCGGCACCAATAAAATAGAGTGAATCGGGTTTCAGTCCATACAATATGGGATATCTGCCTCCTGTGGTTTGAACTTTCCCATACTCAGTTATTAGTTGAAGTTCGGTAAGTTCATTTATAAACTTAGTTATGGTCGGGATACTTAGATCCAACTCTTTTGATAACTCTGTAATTGTATTATTACCTTCGTTGATAAAGAAATTGATAATATTCTTTTTTATCTGAATATTCTTGGTATTCTTGTCGCTGTGTAGAAAAAAACTTTTGGTCATGTCTAAGGGTTAAATTGTTTTATAGGAAAATAAAGATATAGTAATACTCTCACAAACATAATAAATAAATTTCATATATAACTTCTTTTTAAATTATTTGTTCCCCGCATAATCATTTATGCTCATTTAGTTTTATGTTTAACAAAACATTTTGCATATTTGCATATATTTAAATGGTAGTTGTGCGAAACTTATCTAAATGTTAATAACATGAATCTATTTTATTTAGTACCAATTGCATCTTTAGTAGCTCTCTTTTTTGCTTATTCCTTTTTTAGAAATATGATGAAGCAAAGTGAAGGCACCGATCAAATGAAAAAAATAGCGGTTTACGTACGTGAAGGTGCCATGTCTTATCTGAAGCAACAATATAAAGTCGTTACCATTGTTTTTGTGGTTTTAGCTCTGATTTTTGCAGTTATGGCTTATTTTGATTTACAAAATAATTGGGTGCCATTCGCATTTCTAACAGGCGGTTTCTTCTCGGGACTGGCGGGTTTCTTTGGAATGAAAACCGCTACGTATGCCTCGGCTCGTACCGCTAATGCTGCAAGACATTCACTCAATAAAGGGTTGCAACTTGCCTTTAGATCAGGCGCTGTAATGGGATTGGTGGTAGTTGGGCTTGCTTTGTTAGACATATCAGCTTGGTATCTTGTGTTGGATTATTTTATTGACGATGCTAATACTTCCTATAAACTTATAATGATTACCACAACCATGCTTACTTTCGGTATGGGTGCTTCAACTCAAGCGCTCTTTGCGCGCGTTGGAGGTGGTATATATACGAAAGCTGCCGATGTGGGAGCAGATTTAGTGGGTAAGGTTGAGGCCGGAATCCCGGAAGACGATCCACGCAATCCTGCAACCATTGCCGATAATGTGGGAGACAATGTGGGCGATGTTGCCGGAATGGGAGCAGACCTCTACGAATCGTATTGCGGTTCTATTTTAGCAACGGCAGCATTGGGTGCTTCGGCTTTCGCCGCAAATCCTGTTATGCAAAAAAATGCGGTGTTTGCACCCATGATAATTGCTGCAGTAGGTGTGTTTCTCTCAATATTTGGAATCTATTTGGTGAGGACTAAAGATGATGCTGATATGAAGCAACTGATGAACGCCCTCAATCGAGGAGTGAATACCAGTGCATTTCTCATAGCAATTGCCACATTTGGGATTTTATATCTTTTAGGCTTCGAAAATTGGATGGGAATTTCCTTTTCAGTTATTGTGGGATTGTTAGCCGGAATAGTTATTGGGCAAGGAACAGAGTATTATACTTCTCACTCTTATAATCCCACTAAGAAGATTGCAAAAAGTGGTTTAACCGGTCCCGGAACTGTTTTAATAGCCGGAATCGGTACAGGACTCATTTCTACATTTATCCCCGTGTTAGCAATTGCTCTTGCTATTATGATATCTTATTTGTCTGCTATAAATTTTGATATACAAAATATGGTTAGCGGTGCAAACTTAAGTGTGGGGCTTTATGGAATTGGAATTGCTGCTGTAGGTATGTTATCTACACTTGGAATTACTTTGGCTACAGATGCTTATGGTCCCATTGCTGACAATGCCGGTGGAAATGCTGAAATGAGTGGACTAGGACCTGAAGTTCGTCAACGTACCGATGCGCTCGATTCTTTGGGAAATACAACTGCAGCAACAGGGAAAGGTTTTGCTATTGGCTCTGCCGCCCTTACTGCTTTGGCGCTTTTGGCATCATATATTGAAGAAATTAAAATTGGTATGTTACGCTTAGGACAAGAAGTGTTGACTTTTGCAAATGGTGATACGCTAAATACCTCAAATGCAAATTTTGCTGACTTTATGAATTATTTTCAAGTAACTCTGATGAATCCAAAAGTTATTGTCGGCGTTTTCATTGGTTCAATGATGGCGTTTTTGTTTTGTGGTTTAACCATGAATGCTGTGGGCAGAGCTGCACAAGAGATGGTGGACGAAGTCCGCAGACAGTTTAGAGAGATAAAAGGTATTATGGATGGTTCAGGCACCCCCGATTATGCCCGATGTGTAGAGATATCCACAAAAAGTGCGCAGCGAGAAATGCTCTTGCCGTCGTTGTTAGCCATTGCAATCCCTATTGCTGTTGGTCTTGTATTGGGTGTTGCCGGTGTGATGGGTTTGCTGGTTGGAGGACTTGGTTCAGGCTTTGTGCTCGCCATATTTATGGCTAACGCCGGAGGTGCTTGGGACAATGCCAAGAAATATGTGGAAATGGGAAATTATGGTGGAACCGGTAGTGAAACACACAAGGCAACCGTGGTTGGTGATACTGTAGGTGATCCTTTTAAAGATACATCCGGACCGTCTCTCAATATTTTAATAAAATTAATGAGCATGGTTTCTATTGTTATGGCCGGATTGACTGTAGCGTGGAGTTTGTTGTAG
>JAQVGF010000037.1:5461-8110 GCA_028696875.1 Dysgonamonadaceae bacterium | reverse complement strand
GGTGATGTGGTGATAGGATGATAAGATAATATAATAATGTGGTGATATGAGAATTGGTGATGCCGGAGATACGATAGGGATTCTAATCTTACTCACACCCCACACCCCACAACTTACAACTCTTATTTTTGAGTCCACTCTGAAATCACTTAATTGCTGATAATTAGTTTTTTTCACCCTTTGTTGCTACGGGATAAAAGCTTAATAATCAGCATTTAACCAAAATTCCTTAGTGAATTTAAGGATAGAAAGCAAAATAATTGACTTTTCGGAATGTATTGTTACGTCAACTTTTAACTTTTAACTTTTAACTCTAATACTTACCAACTTACAACTTATAACTTACTACTATTATTAATTTAGATTAATTGGAAGTTTCTATTGTGAAAATGAAGATTAGAATGCGTAAATTTGATGTCGATTTAACGATGAATAAATTAACTCAATAAAATAGATTTAATATGAATTTTTTGACAAACGACAAATTAACAATTGTAGGCGCTGCCGGAATGATTGGCTCCAACATGGTCCAAACCGCTGCCATGATGCGCTTAACTCCTAACATCTGCATGTACGACCCATTTGCCCTTGGCTTGGAAGGTGTGGCAGAAGAGATGGCTCATTGCGGCTTTGAAGGAATGAACTTCACTTACACAACCAATGTAGAGAAAGCTTTTACCGGGACAAAATATATGATTTCGTCGGGTGGTGCACCCCGTAAAGAAGGCATGACGCGTGAAGACCTCTTGAAAGGTAACGCCGAAATAGCAGCTCAATTAGGAAAAGATATTAAATCTTATTGTCCCGATTTAAAACACTTGACTGTTATTTTCAACCCGGCGGATATTACCGGATTGGTTGCATTAATTCATGGAGGTTTGAAACCAACGCAAGTTACTACGTTAGCTGCATTGGATAGCACACGTCTGCAAAATGAATTAGCAAAACACTTTGGTCTAAAACAGAGCGAAGTGAAAAATACGCGCACCTATGGTGGCCATGGCGAACAGATGGCTGTTTTTGCATCAACTGCAAAAGTGAATGGCAAACCATTGACAGATTTAATTGGAACTCCGGAACTAACCAACGAAGATTGGGAGGCTCTAAAACAAAGAGTAACCAAAGGTGGTGCCAACATCATCAAACTTCGCGGACGTTCATCATTCCAAAGCCCATCGTACGTATCTGTCGAAATGATGCGTGCAGCAATGGGTGGCGAAGCTTTCCGCTGGCCTTCCGGTTGTTACGTAAATACTGGCGACTTCAAGCACATTATGATGGCAATGGAAACATCAATCACAAAAGATGGCGTAACCTATGCTCCCGTAAAAGGAACCGAAGAAGAGGTGAAAGCTCTGAAGGATAGCTACAATCACTTAACCAAATTGCGTGACGAAGTAATTGAAATGGGTATTCTACCTGCAATTGATCAATGGCATACTGTTAATGAGAATTTGAAGTAATTTGGATAATTTCTTTTGAAGAAATTGAGTAGTATAAAAAAAAGGGTGTCTGATGAATGGACATCCTTTTTTTACGTTTTGATACCTAACAGGTTTTGTAAACCTGTTAGGAAGTTTATATTCTATATTCTTTATTATCTTTGTCTTTTACTCTCTTTCATCTCTTTTAAATACGAATGAAAATAGGAAGAGTATAACTATAACTATAACTATAGCTAATAATGAATGATTTAGAACAATACTTCCATAAAAACGATGATAGATTAATTGATAAATGGTCACATTATTTCGATATATATGATCACTATTTTAGTAAGTATAGAGATAAAGAAATTGTAATTCTTGAAATTGGTGTTTTTCAAGGAGGAAGTCTTCAAATGTGGAAAAATTATTTTGGTTCAAAGGCTAAAATTTACGGTATAGACATTAATCCTAATTGTAAAGAACTGGAAGAAGAGAATATAGAAATCCTTATTGGTTCACAGTCTGACCGCACTTTTCTGAAGAAGGTGAAAGATCAAATACCTCCCATCGATATCCTAATAGATGATGGAGGTCACACAATGAAACAACAAATTATTTCTTTTGAAGAATTATTTGATCATGTTAAAGAAACCGGCATCTATTTGTGTGAAGATACACACACTTCTTATCAAATAATGTATGGTGGAGGACATCGAAGGAGAGGAACCTTTATTGAGTACAGTAAAAATTTTATCGATTATTTAAATGCTCACTATTCTGAGCAATCGTCTTTAAAGGTCAATAATTTCACGCGAGGCGTAAAAGCTGTTCATTATTATGACAGCATAGTGGTAATAGAAAAAGAGCCAAGAAAAAAACCGACAAGACATACTACCGGAAAAGCTTCTATTTCAAATTATACACAGGAGCCATCCGGTTTTAAAATGACAAAGTGGAAAATTAAAAAATCGATCTTAAAAGCTATAAACAAAGTATTACGTTACTTTAGGATTGGTGGTTTTATGTGGAAGTAGATAATTTCTTGTGTAGTATTGGTGAAATCCCACGCTGCCGCGCGATTGTATCGCGTGGCTTCTACACATGGCGAACACGCGAGTGCGCCACATACATTGCCATATCCGAAGCCCTCCGCTCGCGCGCTTTTGAAAAGCGTGTGTCGCTTTAGCGAATTTTTTCTTCTATAATACTTTTTGCTTCGAAA
>JAQVGF010000037.1:3416-5361 GCA_028696875.1 Dysgonamonadaceae bacterium | reverse complement strand
AGCCGATTCGGAAATCGGCGCGAGCGGGGATAGTATCATACCCACACCAAAAAAACCGCCCTTAAATTAAAAGGACGGTTTTTTACTATTTTCTATTTACTTCGTAAAGAAGCCTGTTGTGATGCTTTCTACAAATTATTCTCAGAGAGATACTTTTCTGCATCTATTGCAGCACGACAACCTGTTCCGGCTGCAGTTACTGCTTGACGATAGATTGAATCTGCAACATCGCCCGCAGCAAAAACACCTTTCACGGATGTTCGTGTACTGGGAGCTTCGGTGTCTATGTAGCCCACCTCATCCAATTTTAATTGATCAATAAAGATTTCGGTATTTGGGTGATGTCCGATAGCCAGGAAGAATCCATCAATGGCAATATCCACATTTTCTTCATCGGGTTCGCCCATGCGTTTCACCAAATGTGCACCTTCAACGCCGTTTTCACCAAACAGACCAATTGCATTGTGCTCGAAAAGAATTTCAATCTTTGGATTATTCATCACGCGCTCTTGCATAATTTTTGAAGCTCTCAAATAGTCCTTCCGAACAACCATGTATACTTTTTCTGCCAATCCCGACAGGTAAGTGGCTTCTTCGCAAGCGGTGTCACCACCTCCAACTACAGCAACTTTTTTGTTTCGGTAAAAGAATCCATCGCATGTTGCACATGCGGAAACACCTCGTCCTGCATACTTAGTTTCATCCGGAATACCTAAGTACTTGGCGGTTGCACCGGTGCTGATGATAACAGTATCTGCTTCTATGGTGAGTTCATTATCAATGATAACTTTTTTGGGAGATACAGAGAAATCAACTGCCGTAGCACGACCGGATCTAACTTCCGTTCCGTATCGTTCTGCTTGTTTCTTAAAATCTTCCATCATTTCCGGACCTGTTACTCCTTCGGGGTACCCGGGATAGTTTTCAACGTCTGTTGTAGTTGTTAACTGACCTCCCGGTTCCATTCCTTCATACAATACAGGTTCTAAATTTGCGCGTGCGGCATAAATTGCAGCTGTATAGCCTGCCGGTCCTGATCCAATAATCAGGCATCTTACTTTTTGTCTCATAATTTTGTGTGGATTTATAAAGAAACTTCTCGTTTAAAAGAAAATATTATTATTTTCTACAAAGATACATCGAAAAATTAGATTTGAAAAACGGTATAATCTTTTTCTATGACTCAGTAGAGAGAGTTGATTATCTTAAGTCTATTACTTCAACTCCTGGATGATTGTATTTATTGAATGTGAACAAGTCGTTTGTGAAATCATTATCAATCTGATAGTTGGTAATTGCAAGACTGCTTTTAATTCCATCTTTGGTGGTAAAACTTACGTCTGTTACGCTATTTGTTTTTTTATCCAATGTTATTGTCAGCTCCTTAAATTCCTGTGATTTATCAATTGGCGACATCTCTATTTGTATTAACTCTTTTCCTTTGATAGTTTTCTTAATTGGTTTTCCTAAGTTATATCCTGTTTTATACAAATTTAAAAGTGCCAACGGACTTATCGTTATTAATTCTTGTGGCGCAGGGTTACTGATATTTACTTCGTTCGCATCTTTTAGCAATACCCATTGAGTCTTTCCATCGAACCAGGTTGTTGCAAAGAGAAGTTCCAATTTAAACTTATCCTGCTTGACAAAAGCAGTTCCATTTTGAGGTTCATAAACGTCTCCATTGGCATCCTCGGTGGTTAAAATAAAAGATAATTTTACTCCGTTAGATTTCTCAAATTGCTGATAGGCATTATCTAAAATAGTTTTAGATTCTGCGGAACTTTGTGAGTATGCAAAAGAGAAAACGAACAAACTACAGAGTATAAGAATTAATGAACGCTTCATGCTATTGTTTTTTATTTGTTTCCATTTGGACGTATTTCTCTCGCGAAGGTTTAACAAATGAGAAGTTGGAAAAGAATCTAAGAAAACATTATTTAGT
>JAQVGF010000037.1:0-3316 GCA_028696875.1 Dysgonamonadaceae bacterium | reverse complement strand
TTAGTGGAACAGATATTTCAGGTTTTTCTTTCAATAGAAAAAATTAATCCAACGAACTCAACAATTTTTCAAGAGAATATTCATCGGCAATATAGACGTCGCGTGGTTTATTTCCTTGTGCCGGTCCAACAATTCCTGTTGCCTCCATCGTATCCATAATCCTTCCGGCTCTGTTGTAGCCAATTGAGAACTTACGTTGAATTAAGGATGTGGAACCTTGTTGGTGTACCACAATAAGCCTTGCTGCCTCGTCAAAAAGCACGTCTCGTTCGTTCACATCAATTGCTCCGGGGGATTTATCGGTTTCACCAATTTCATATTCGGGTAGATGAAACGCCGTTTCATATCCTCTTTGTTTACCAATGTATTGAGCAATTCCTTCTACTTCGGGAGTATCTACAAAAGCACACTGAATTCTCACCAAATCGCCGCCTTGGGAGAATAGCATATCGCCACGCCCAACTAATTGATTGGCTCCACTCCTATCCAATATGGTTCGTGAATCAATTTGAGAAGTAACCCTAAAGGCCATGCGTGCCGGAAAGTTTGCTTTGATGGTTCCGGTAATAATATTTGTTGTAGGTCGCTGCGTGGCAATAACCATATGCATACCAACGGCACGCGCTTTTTGTGCTATGCGCGCAATGGGCATTTCAATCTCTTTTCCGGCAGTCATAATGAGATCACCAAATTCATCAATCACTACCACAATATATGGGAGAAAACGGTGTCCTTTGTCTGGATTCAGACGACGCTTCACAAATTTGTTGTTGTACTCTTTCAGATTCCTTACATGAGCACGCATCAGCAGCTCATACCTGTCATCCATCTCTTTGGTCAACGAGTTGAGGGTTTGCGTCACTTTAGTTACATCGGTTATTATTGCTTTTTCAGAATCAGGAAGTTTTGCCAAATAATGTTTTTCGATGGTAGAGTAGATATTAAATTCCACCATTTTTGGGTCGATAAGCACCATTTTCATTTCTGCCGGGTGCTTTTTATATAGCAACGAAGTGATTATTGCATTCAAACCTACGGATTTTCCTTGTCCCGTAGCCCCGGCAACCAGTAAGTGAGGCATCTTACACAAGTCAAACATGAAAATTTCATTCGTAATGGTTCTTCCCAATGCAACCGGCAAATCGTAATTGCACTCCTGGAAACGTTTGGAGGCAATAACAGATTGCATGGAAACAATCTGAGGATCCTTATTGGGAACCTCTATACCAATAGTCCCTTTCCCCGGCATGGGGGCAATAATACGTATTCCTAATGCAGAAAGACTTAAAGCAATGTCGTCTTCGAGATTTCGAATCCTCGAAATACGTACTCCCGCTTGCGGTATAATCTCGTATAACGTAAGTGTTGGTCCCACGGTGGCTTTTATGGAAGTAATTTCTACTCCGTAGTTTTTGAGTGTGCGGATGATTTTATCTTTGTTTTCGTTTTGCTCATCCATATCTACCTCTTTGTTACGCGTATCATAGATTTTAAGCAAATCCATGGAAGGGAAAGCAAAAGAAGAAAGATCCTTTTTGGGATCGTAATCTTCCATAATTTCTCCCGTCTCCCGGTCGATTGATCCTGGTTCTGTTTCATCAGAATCAGTCTGAGAGGCTGATGCCTTCTCCTTGATAATGGGCAATTCGTCTTCTTCAGGAACAATTACTTCAAAATCCTTACTGTCACTTTCCGACTTGCTTGCGACAAGTGATTCTTTTTTTATGGGTAAATCGTCTGTTTCTTCCTCATCCGATTTTTTATCTACCGACGAAGAAGGTTTTTTCCATCCAAAAAAACCAATTATCTTTCTAATTATTCCTGGTTTTTTGTTTTCCTTTGTTTTCTCTAACTCTTCGGTATCCTTTTCAAATTCTATATCCTCAATGTCTTCTTCTTCGCTTTCGGTTCCGTTGTTATTGATGCGTTGTATTCCTTTGCTGAGGGTATTTTGAATTTTAAACATGGAAGCTTTTTTGTAAACCACCACCAATATTATTGCAAACAAAACTATCAACAAGATAATTCCGGGCCAACCGATGCTGTTTTCCAGTATATATTCTATTGTGTTGCCGTGTTTTCCACCCCAATTAATGAAGCTGGTGGAAAATAAGTTTCCCAAAATAAAGGCACTTGCAATGGATCCAAAGATGATTGATAAGGAAGTGAAAATAAACGATTTAACAAGCGAACCCTCCCATACTTTCATCCACCTCATTCCAATGAGGATAACAAACAGAGGAAGTAAAATAGCGAAAATTCCGAACCAGTCGTTAATCAGAGCTTGCGCTATAAATGCACCACCTGCTCCCGTCCAGTTATCAACCGACAGAGTTTTATCGTTTACGAGCTCAAAAAATGTTTTGTTAATTACTTTACTTTGATCGGCTCCGCCGGTGAAAAGGAAAGAGATCATGCTCAAAAAAACAAACAATCCTGTAAAGGCCACCACAACGCCGGCTAAGAAATGAGTGCGCTCACTTTTGAGAAAATTATTCAACGAGCTCTTCTTAGTTTTCTTGCGACTTGAAGTTTTTTTTCTTTTTACTAATTTTCGTTTTTTTGCCATGTTTACAATGTTTCAATTTATTTGAAACATACACTTATTTTGTTGTTAAAAAAAATTGATAAGGTCTTAATGCTACAAAAATAATAAAAACAAAGATAGAAACAGAGGTTTAGTCAATCCTTTTTGTGAAAATGGATGGATTCATCAACAATAATTAAATAGAAAAACCTCACTGTCTTCGGAAGTTTTTATCTTGCAAAGATACAATGAGGTTTTTTTGTGATAAATTTTGAGTAATTACTCTCTAAAAGAAATGTTTTTTCAAATAGGCGTATTACTTTTTTCTTTTCCCCAAAAGATAAATTCCTGCAGCTAACGATACTACTCCCAAACCTAATTGAATGTATCCTGTTTCTTTACTCCCTTTATCTTCTGCACGCACTTCGATTCCCAAAACTTTTACAGCACTTGTGCTTTCTTGAATTTGATTAACTCCTAAATATCCAAGAATTAATGCCACAACAACTAAAATTATCCCAAATACACTTTTCATAATGATCTCTTTTTAAATTTAATATGACTTTCACTTTCTTATTTTTTCATTTGAGCTTAGGGTTTGTAATGAAATAAGTTGACAGTTTGAAACGAAGCTATTTTATTCGTTAACGACTTGAAAATTCTGCTAATAGCGTGCTATTTAATGAATTTTCAAGGAAGTTAGAGGACAAAAGAGCTAATTTAAAGCGTCAAGTTATTTCGGCACAATCTCTTAGTCAAATGATTTATCAATCTTCTTCGTTCTTTAAC
>JAQVGF010000192.1 GCA_028696875.1 Dysgonamonadaceae bacterium | reverse complement strand
ACGCAACTTACCCCAATGCAACATCCAACGTCATCATTACGGCAAAACCCAACATAGCACCAATGGTTGAATAATCCGTTTCGTGACCTCTTTGGGATTCCGGAATAAGTTCTTCAACCACAACAAATATCATTGCCCCTGCGGCAAAAGATAATGCATATGGAAGTAAAGGAGTTACGGACAGCACCAGATAGGCTCCCAATACGCCGGAAATGGGTTCAACAATACCTGAGAGTTGTCCGTAATTAAAAGCTTTCCATCGAGATAGACCTTCGCGCCGCAAGGGAATTGATACGGCAGCACCTTCCGGAAAATTCTGCAACCCAATTCCAAATGCCAATACCACAGCGCCGGCCAAAGTACCTGCATCCGGGCTGTGTGCCAATGCCCCAAAAGCAACCCCAACTGCCAGTCCTTCAGGTATATTATGTAGCGTAATAGCCATTACGAGAAGCACACTTCGCTGCCACTGTGTTTTTATACCTTCTGCTTGAGTAGTTTTTAGGCCCATGTGTAAGTGAGGCAAAATTTTATCCACAATCAGCAGAAAAGCACCTCCACTCAAGAATCCCACCACCGCAGGTATCCACGGAGTGCCGCCACTCTCTTCTGTCATTTCAATGGCAGGTTGGAGCAGCGACCAAAAGCTTGCTGCAATCATAACTCCAGCAGCAAAACCAAGCATGGAGTTCAAAACTTTTTGATTGATGGTTTTAAAGAAAAAAACCATCCCGGAGCCAAGAGCAGTAACTGCCCAGGTGAAAAGTGTGGCATAAAGAGCCAATAAAACCGGATTATATTCTAATAAAAAGTCTAAATTCATAATATGTTAATGCAAAAACTCATCTATTTATTATTTCTTATTTTCCCAATATTTTTCAAGCAGTAAAGATAAGAGAAATCATTTTATTCCGAACGTTATATTTCCTTTATTCATTCATCATTAAAGTGACTGTTTCTCCTTTTTTCATGTCTAACAGTATTATCCCATCTTTTATATCAACTTGCATTTGAGGACTGTTTACTGAGGAAATATATGTCGGAATTTTCAATTTATATGTTCTATCAAAATCAGAAATCACTTTTATTTCTTCTAATTTCTTGTTGTGCCATTTAGCATTTACTTCGGCTCCACCGCGCACACGCAACCCTTTAAAGCTACCCTCGCTCCAGTTGTCAGGAAGAGCAGGTAGCAATTCGATATAATCATGCTGACTCTGAATAAGCATTTCTGCAATACCGGCCGTACCACCCAGGTTACCATCTATTTGAAAAGGCGGATGCGCACAAAACAGGTTGGGATAAGTACCCGCACCGTGACTCGAAGTTGTATCTAATTCATTTATTGCAGGTTCCAATAAACTTTTCAACAACTTGTATGCGCGGTTTCCATTGTGAAGACGTGCCCAAAAATTTATCTTCCAGGCTCGCGACCAACCCGTTCCACCATCGCCACGCCGCTCTAATGTTTGCTTTGCAGCATCGGCTAAATCAGGCGTTTCGTGAACCGATATCTGATTGGAAGGATAAAGTCCATAGAGATGAGAGACGTGTCTGTGTTGTGGTTCATACTCTTTGTAATCTTCCATCCACTCTTGCAAATAACCTTCGGGGCTAATTTGCATGGGTGGCAATTTTGGTAAAGCTTCTTTTATTTGAGCAGTTGTTTCATTCTCTATTTGTAATATCTCGGAAGCTTTGAGTAGATTGGAAAATAACTCATTAACAATTTGAACGTCCATAGTCGGACCCATACACACGTAAACAGGTTGATCATTATCTGGTAAAAAGAATGCATTTTCAGGCGAGGATGATGGTGCTGTTACCAACCAGCCATTTTTTGGTTCCTCAATCATACTTGAAAGAAAGAAGTCTGCTGCTCCCTTAAGCAGAGGATAAACTCTTTTCAAATACGTTGTATCTTGCATAAAAGAAAAGTGTTCCCACACATGCTGACACAACCAAGCTCCGCCGGTAATGGTTGATCCCCACGAGGCATGTTCTCCCGGTGCGGTAAATTGCCATGGATTGCTCATCATATGTGCCATCCAGCCTTCGGCATCGTAATATGTTGTTGCAGTTGCAGTTCCGGATGGTACAAGTTTTTCCGTAAACCGAACAAGAGGTTTGTGCAATTCCGATAAATTACATACTTCCGCCGGCCAATAATTCATTTGAACATTTATGTTCAGATGATAATCTCCATTCCAAGGAGATTGAACAGAATTTGCCCAAAGTCCTTGCAGATTGAGTGGGAGTGTGTTTTCGCGCGATCCGCTGATCATTAAATAACGTCCAAATTGAAAGTAAAGGGCAACAAATGACGCGTCATCATTTTGTTGAAATTCGCTTAATCGAAGATTGGTCGGAGTTTCATTGTCCTGTTTTCCTAAATCTAATTCAACGCGATTAAATTTGTCCCGGTATTTTTCTACATGTTTCTCCTTAAGTTCTGCAAACGATTTAATTCTTGCTTCTGTAAGAAGGTTATGTACTGTATTCTCATAATCTGCATCTAACATATTGGTTGAAGAGGAAACAATAATAAAAGCTTCGTCGGCGTTTGTTAACGACAGACTCTTCTCATTGGACTCAATTTTCCCGCCTTTATGTACGATTTCTAATTTGGTAAAGTATTTAACGCCATTTTCTCCATTCAATCCATCATTAAGCTGGCCTTCCATGATAAGTTTGTTATTTTTAATCGAAACCTCATAGCGTTCAGGTCTGCTGAGCGAAACATCGAAAGCAATAGATTCTTTTCTGTCTGCTTGTAATCGAATAACTATCACACCATGTTCGTGCGATACAAAATATTCGCGCATAAAATCCACATTCCCTTTTCTAAAAGAAGTGCGTGCTACCGCATCAGAAATAGATAGTTCTCGTTGATAATTGCTTACAGATTCTTTTGAAGGATAGTGATAATTGATCAACAAATTACCCAACAATTGAAAACTCCCATAAGGTGCATCTTTCCCACTGCCATGTGCCGAGCCTTCTCCTTTGCATTTGAAATGCTGATACATTATTTTTTGTGCATCGTGGTTTTTGCCCTCTTTCAAAAGTTGGCGAATGATGGGTAAATAATTAGCTGCTTCAGGATTCAGAGCATCCTCCACACTCCCTGACCACATGGTTATATCATTTAACACAATCTTTTCCGACTCCACACCTCCATCGGGCATCATTCCCAAACGTCCGTTTCCTAAGGGAAGCGTTGCTTCCCAAATTTTTGCGGGACTGTCGTACACGAGCTTTAATTGATCGTGAGTTTGAGCATGCGAACAAATAGATATTAATCCTAGGAAAAGGATAAAAGCTGGAAAAATTATTTTCTTCATTTTGTTGATAGGTTGATTCAGATTTGTTTTAATTTTCTTTGCTAATCTTTAATCTCGGAACACGGAACACGATTTTTCAATATCCATTTTTTCGGTATTCGAAAGTTAGATCTGTTATGTTTCAATTGTCATGCCAGTGCCTAACATTTAACTTGATCTTCTGTCCTCTGTCCTCTGTCCTCTGTCCTCTAACACCTAACACCTATTATAAGTGCTTCTTCAATTCCCTTCTCCATATTTCATATCCTTCATGCGTAAGATGCAAACCATCACCCGTGAGGTTCACGCGAAGCATATTTGTTCCCGGTTCAGTGAAAAGCGGAAAGAGGTCGATATACGTAATATTCCAATTTCGGGCAAGAGCTTCCAGTTTAGAGTTAACTTCTACTACCTGAGCACTTTTACCGCTCAGTCGCGTATATTGTCCAAAAGATTCATTTATTGGGAGGATGCTTTGAAGATAGAGACGAGTTTTTGGAGAGTTCACTCTAATTTTTTCAATTATTTCTGAAATATTATTTACAATATAATCGGAAGGATGGTGTTGAGAAATATCGTTTATCCCAATCATCAAAAAAATCTTTTTTGGCTTTCCTTTCAAAATTTCGTTCAGTCTATCGTACACACCATTTGCATTGTCGCCACTGATACCTCTGTTTCTTATGTTTTTGTTGCCCATTGTTTGTGCCCAGTCTCCGCCCGCTTCGGTAATACTATTGCCAAGCATTACAATA
>JAQVGF010000036.1 GCA_028696875.1 Dysgonamonadaceae bacterium | reverse complement strand
CCACACATCCCATCACCACATCACACCCTTAACTCCTCACCTTTCAATCATTAACATCTTTTGAGTGGCGATAAATTTCATTTCTCAAAAAAAAGGGTTAATTTTGCTGGTTGAAAAAAACATTTTGCACATTAACTCACTCATTATATAAAATAACGAAGAAAATGATTAAAAGCGCTTTACAAATTGCCAGAGCCAGCTATATTCCGAAAAAACCGGCAGTATTAGAAAAAAATGTAACTCCTCAAGAAGGAGAAGCAACAACTGCTGTTGCCGATCAGGAAGAGATTCAAAAACTTTTCCCCAAAACTTATGGAAGACCCATTATTAAATTTGTTGAATCGGATCAATCAGAATCTTGTCCGGCAACGAATGTTGGTGTGATTCTTTCCGGTGGTCAAGCTCCGGGTGGACATAACGTAATAGCCGGAATTTTTGACGGTATAAAACGTATCAATAAAGAAAGTAGACTGTATGGTTTTATCTTAGGTCCTGCAGGATTAGTTAATCACGAATACAAAGAGTTGACCTCCGATATCATTGATGAATATCGAAACACAGGAGGATTCGACATCATTGGTTCGGGACGTACAAAACTTGATACTACCGAACAATTTGATAAAGGATTGGAGATTCTTAAAAAGTTAGATATAAAAGCTCTCGTAATTATTGGAGGAGACGACTCAAATACAAATGCGTCAGTTCTTGCTGAATATTACAAATCGATAGGTTCAGACGTGCAAGTAATAGGCTGCCCTAAAACAATTGACGGTGATTTGAAAAACGAATTGATTGAAGCATCGTTTGGTTTTGATACTGCTTGTAAAGTTTACTCAGAAGTTATTGGAAATATCCAGCGCGACTGTAATTCGTCCCGCAAATATTGGCACTTTATTAAATTAATGGGCCGCTCAGCTTCACACATTGCATTGGAATGTGCATTGCAAACGCAGCCTAACATTTGTATAATCTCCGAAGAGATTGAGGCAAAAGGACAATCATTGGAAGATATTGTAAACGATATTGCTACTACAGTAGCTAAGCGTGCTGCACAAGGAGACGATTTTGGAACTGTGTTAATCCCCGAAGGATTAATTGAGTTTATTCCCGCAATGAAAGATTTAATTGCTGAGCTTAATGATTTCCTTGCTCACAATCAAATTGAGTTTGATGCCATTCGTCGTTCCATGAGAAGAGAGTACATCATACATAAACTATCTGAAAAAAACTCAAAAATTTATGCCAGCTTGCCCCAAACTGTAGCGAATCAATTAACGTTGGATCGCGATCCACACGGGAATGTGCAAGTATCGCTTATCGAAACTGAAAAGTTATTGAGTGAGATGGTGAAGAAGAAACTTCAGGATTGGAAAAAGCAGGGTAAATACATCGGAAAGTTTGCTGCCATTCATCATTTCTTTGGATACGAGGGACGTTGCGCCGCTCCATCAAACTTTGATGCTGACTATTGCTACTCGTTAGGCTACACAGCTTCTCTCCTTGTTGCAGCCGGCAAAACCGGCTATATGGCTTCGGTGCGTAACACTACAAAGCCGGCAACAGAATGGATTGCAGGTGGAATACCCATCACCATGATGCTAAACATGGAACGCCGCCACGGTGAAATGAAACCGGTTATTCAAAAAGCGCTTGTTGATCTGGAAGGTGCGCCTTTTAAGGAGTTTGCAAAAAATAGAGAAAGATGGGCAATGGAAACATCCTATATTTATCCGGGTCCAATCCAGTTTTTTGGTCCGGACGAAGTAAAAGAACAACCAACCATTACACTTAAACTTGAGCAAAAAGCAAAATAGTTTTTAAGAAGTAGTTTCTAAAACCTCAACCTCCAATTTAATAATTGGTGATAAGAATACGCTAATAGAGACACAAATATTTGTGTCTCTGTTTTTTTGCACGAAAGGCACATTGCGGCTAAAGTCCGCATTGTGTATATGAAACAACAATTGCAAATATGGACAATGCGGTTTGGAACTGCAATGTCCGGTTAGTTACACCCACTAGGGGGGGGTGCGACTTCGAGTCGTGCTCCGAATATAATTGAAACCAATCACAAAAAAACGTTAGAAGTTACTCTAACGTTTTTTTGTTGCATTCTTCTTGTAGTGTGATTTAACACCGGGTGCGACTTCGAGCTGCACCCCGAGTATAGTTAAGAATACAGTTAATAAAACTTATAACGATTGTCTACAACTTTCATTTTATCTTTCAATACCTCTATGGCTTGTGTCTGAAGTCTGTAAAGTGTGTTCGCATGCAGATTTGCTTTTTGCTCTTGTGCATTGTACTCTTCTTCAGATTGATCGCGGTTGATCACATCAATAACAAACACACCCATATTTCCTTTCAAAGGTCCCACAACGGTGTTTAAAGGAGCATATGCAGCATATGCATTCAGAACAGGTTCATTGCCCAAGTTGGTTATATTAGCGGTATGGAAATCAACAAATCTAACCGAATCAATTTCTGTGTTCATTGCCTCAGCATAATCCTGCAAAGAGGTAAGGTTTTTGGTTTTCAAATCCTCTATTATTTTCTCTGCTTTCTTATCTCTTAATAAAATGGAGCGAATATCGTCTGAGACTTCCGATAGAGGAGCTACTCCCGATGGAATTATTTTATCGATTCGGGCAATAATTCGATTGGTAGAAAGATCGAATTTCTTAACCTCACCTTCTTTTCCATTCATAGCCCAATTAATCACTTGGCGCGATCCGGACATTTGTCCCAATGTGTGATCGCTGGCAGCAACAGTAGTAGAAGGAACCACACTGAATCCTTTTTCACGTGCCTTTTCAACAAAGTTGGTTTTAATTTCAGGATCAGAAACAAACTGATTGAGTTCGTTGTCAATATTATTTTGTGTTTTATCGCTTACAATAACAGGCATGTTTACAACAGCCAGTTTATATTTAGGTACAGGGGCAGTTTTTTCTTCCACATAAATCAACGATTGTTGTCCCGGCAGATTCAATTTTATAACAGAGCCGACAGGTGTAGCAAAAATCTTTTGTGCCACATCGGGTCCTGCTTGTATTAGGTCAATTTCGCGTACCCATCCTACTTCACCTCCATTTGATTGAGGATTCATTTGGTTGGCAACATCTGCAAAATTCTCACCGCCTTTAATAACAGTATGTAAACTATCAATAAACGAAGTAACCAGCGAATCATTTGCCATTGATTCAGGTATAGCAATCATTCTGATTCTCACAGAATCAGGAGCGACTGTTTTTCCCATATATTTAAAGAGTTTGTAGGAATCTCCATCGCGAAAGGGTCCATATACATCAGAAACTTCAGCGGATTCAACAAAGGAGCGTTGGTCGGGAGTTAATGCTTTTGCAGAAACATACACATCGTTATAAGGAACATCGGAGTAGTCCGAAACTACCGATGCTACATTAGTTGTGGTAAGCAATTTCTCATGTACCTCTGCAGTCATAGCTTCTATTTCATCAAAGTCCTCATCGCTGGGAACAATTTCTTTTGCGAAATAGGTGATTTTTGCCATCGGAATATTTGTTTTAAACAAACGCTGGTTTTCACTATAAAACTTTTTAATCTCTGCATCCGATACTGTTGCAACAGAATCGGGTATGGTATAGTAGTTTTGAACTGCATATAGAATATCGGCGTTTTGCTGCGATTGAGCAAAAGTTGTGGAGGCTTCCACATCGTTTACCAAAACTGCGCCTGAGAGTAAAGCGCCGTATTTCTCTTCTAATCGCTGATACTTAATCAAATTTTCTAAGAAAAGCCAAATCGATTTATACTGTCTCACCATTGCAACTTGTTCGGGAGGCAGATTACTTTCATCGGTGTTTATGGTAGAGAGAAAGTTAATTAATGCATTTCTGTCAAACACGCCCGTTTCGGGATTAACAAACAAAGGAAGTTGTTGCAAAAGCGGGGAGATTGATTCTCCGTGCACCAAATCGTTTATTTCTTGTTTTGAAACAGCCATTCCCAATTTTTTTGCTTGCGCATCCAAAACGCGCTCTTTCACCATTTGTTGGTAAACTATATCGCGTATTTGTGAAACTGCATTTTCGTCAAGCGAAGATTCTCCGCTTATCATTTTTTGGAAATCTTCCCATTCCGTAACTCTATCGAAATATTGTTGTGTGGAAACGATGTCTCCATCAACTACGAATGCTTTGTCTTGAAACTGACGTATAAAAGTATTCCCCGACGTTAACAAGTCACCTAAAATGAAAGCTAACAAAGCAACTCCAATTACTCCGATAAGGAGTCCGGCTCTATTTCTAATTTTCTGTAAAGTAGCCATCTACACTAATCTTTTTTTTTATTTAATCTATTTAGTCAAATTTGTTGTTCAAACAAGGGCACGAAGATAGTAAATATTAAGCAGATAATGAGAAAATATTTGGAAAAATTAAACAAAGGAAGATTAGAAGTAAGTGGTAAGTTGTAAGTAGTTGTTGTGATTCGTAATTTCGGTTTCTGATCAAAAATCCACCCAACACCCAATACCAAATCTCCAATATCAATTCCCGAATTTCGAATCTCGAATCTCGATTTCCGAATCCCACTCAATTTTCATTCACAATCAACTTTATCACTTCAATTTTTCGTGCAGTAACTTTAAGTATTTTAAATGTAAACCTATCTATTTCAATAGTTTCATACGTTTTTGGAAAACGTTGAATGTGGTGTAAAATTAAACCGGCAACAGTTGTGTAATCGTCTTCCTGGGGTAAATGAAGGTCAAACATTTCGTTCAATTGAGTTATTTCTAAACGACCTGAAAGAATGTATTCGTTATCGGATATTTTTTTGGCAACATACGTTTTCACGTCGTATTCGTCTTCTATATCTCCAAAAATTTCTTCCACTAAATCTTCCGTTGTTATGATTCCTGCGGTTCCTCCAAATTCATCCACCACAACAGCAATACTTTTTCGTTGTTGCAGGAGTTCACTCATAAGGTTTCTGGCTAACATGCTATCCGGATAAAACGAAATTGAAGCAATTTCCCGGGTCCAGTCTGCGGGATTGCTAAACATTTCCCACATATGAATATACCCAATTATATTATCGATATCGTCTTCGTAGACCAGAATTTTCGAAAACCCACTCTCTACGAATATATCTTTCAATTCTTCAATGGGTGTCTCCTTGCTCGTGGCAATTATATCGGTGCGAGGCACCATGCAATCGCGCAATTTGATGGATGAAAAATCGAGTGCGTTTCTAAATATTTTAACCTCAGAGTCAACAATATTCACATCGGGTGTCTCACCAATTCCTTGTTTCACGTACGAGTCTAACTCTATGCGCCCCAAAGCTCTCTCTTCCGCAGGATTGAATTTCACGCCTGTCAGGCGCAGTATAAAACGACCTATTGAAGTAAAGGTCTTTGCGACAGGAAATAAGAGTACGTAAAAGAGGAATGCGGGTATTGACAGAACTTTCACCCATAGATTGGCATTACTCTTAAAAATAGCTCTGGGTAGCAGTTCTCCGGTAATAAGAATAATTACGGTGGCTGCCAGAAATTGCAAAAATAACGCCACTGTTGTGGATTCTGTTATATTTAGAAAGATGTAGGTGTTCGACAACTGAATTGTGCAAAAAACAAATACAATTAGCACCATCAAATTGCCAATCGTTAGGGTTGTCAAAAATTTACGTGGATGGCTGTACAATACATTTAAGATGTAATCGAGTGCACTTTTGTTTTTCTTACTCATTGCATAACGCAACTTATCGGAAGAGATAAAAGCAATTTCCATTCCCGAGAAAAAGACGGAAAGCACCAATGATGCAATCCACAACGTCATTACGATTGAACTATTCATCTACATTCCTTATTGTGTCGTTCTCTAAAACTTCCATTGACTCTTCGTCCTCTTCTCTGAAAGGTATTTTCCCGTCGTGAGGACGGAAAATGCGGTATTCAGTCATTTCTTGATTTGACTCAAAACCATATCCTTTCAGTTCTGTTTCGCCTCGTATTATTTCTATGTATTTATCGGAATATATCTTGTGGGATTGCTGATTCCAAAAAAGCTCATCACTCAAAAACATTTCACCTTTCCTGTTCCTGATGTCTACATTCCCCTTCACACGCCACAGGTTTTTTTCTGTATAACGCCAGGCGGTATCGGCCAATATCTTTGCTTCAACCTGAAAGATGGAATCGAATTGTTCAATATAAATTCCCTCAGGGAAATACCAATAGGGTTCTGCAGCTTTATCAAAAATCTGCCAATTATCGGTCACTATTTTATAGCGCGTTATTCCGGAATCGGAAACAAGCATAGTAACGCTATCGGTATTCATCGACGGCGTTGTTTCCGGATCGTAGTTAATATCAATCAAGTCTTCCGTATTGCTACAAGCAGTATACAAAAACAACATAACAATCGCAATAAATACGATTGTTATGTTATCAAGTTTCATTTTAAATAAGTTTTTCAACTATTTCCTTTGTTCTGTTTATATTAATCTATTTAGTATCTGCCGAAAATCCTATATTTTGAGTCTTTGATAAGAAAAGGGCAAAGACAAGGCTTTCGAAGTTTTTGAAATTAAGGAGTTTACTTTAGTAAATGACTGTTTCAAAAACGAGAGTAACGCGGTATTTGCCCTTTTCTTGCAAAGACTATTTAGTTCTAATAGTAGTTGTCTCTCCAATCCAACCGGGAACGAACACCGATTCGCCCTCTTTAAGACCCATCATAAAGGCGTCTTCCTTTTCCATGTAGTATCTTGAATACTGATTGATCAGCCTATTGGCTTCAGTGGTAACACTTGGATCTACAGCTTTCGCTCTTTGTAATTTGTCAACTGCTGCACAAAAAACCAATCCTCTTTTTTCGGATTCAGAGAAAATACCCTCAGCACTTGAAGCATACATTTGTGCAATTAGTATATATGCGCCTCCATTGTTTGGGTTAAATTTCAATGCATCGTAAGCTGATTGTCTGGCTTGAGAATAGCTTCTTTGTGAGAATAAGATTTGAGCCAAAGTCATCAAATAATCGCTCGATTTGCTTTTGTTCGGTTCCAATTCGGCAGCCTGTTCGTAATATTTCATCGCCTCCCTATAGTCTTTTTTATTAAGACTTCTGTTTGCAAGACCAATTGCAGAGTTTGCAGATGGATTCAATTTGTGAAGACTTTCCGAAAGTTGGAAATAGAAATCGGACTGGGTACATCCAATATTTGATAGCGACCCTGCAGCTTGATTTAGAAATTCTTCGTTGTTTTTGTTTTCTGCAAACTTAGCAGAATAGAAGTTCTCAAGAGTTTTGCAATCGCCTGCTCCACTATTTACGAAAGCATTTTCAATGCTTGCTTTCACATCTTCTATGTAGTTGGCACTCTCTTCATCGTTATTTCCAAGTGCATTTTCTTTTGCTTTATCTATGTAATCCATGATGCGGAAGTAATCGTTGATGTATTGCTCTTTTTTGGAGTTATCTTGCAAAAACAGACGCAAAGAAGCAATCATGTAATGACCATAAGCATCCGAAGGATACATTTCGCTTTTCATATCTTCAATGGCTTCGCCCAACATCTTATATATTACGGCCGGATCAGCATCATCTCCCATTAGCTCTTGGTAATCGTATGCTTTGAATGCCAAAATTGTACCTCTTGCATCAACATCGGAAAAATATTTCATACGCTTGTCATATATTTCCATTATTTTGTCTATGTATTCTTTCTTTTTGGCAGCATCTGTTTCTTTCGCAAACAAAGCTTTGTAGATACGTGGTCCGTAAATGTAAATATTTTTACTTGATGCAGGATAGTTTTCGTATACAACGGTCCATGTTTTTAGAGCATCCTGATAATTTTCTGCTTTAGCAGCGGTACTCATAAGACTTAAGTTCATAACACAATTGATACTGTCTTGTCCATGCCCATAAGGAGCATTCACCGGATCATATCCTGCTTTTTGAGCATTCGCTCCCACCAGTGCAGATGTAACAAGAACAATAGCTAAAATTAATTTTTTCATCTCTATCGGTTTTTTAGTGTTTCTATTTTTAGGTTTGTTAGTTTGACGTTATGTTAAAACAAAAGTTTAACGTAGCTACAAAATTAATCGAATTGACGCTTAAAGAACCAAAATTCATTGATGTTTATATTCAGAGAAACTTTAAACATCTGTTCCTTAATCATATATTTTCGATCCGGATCAATCAAAGAATAACCCAATCCAAGGTTAACCATTGAGACTCTCCCACTAATCATATCGCGAAATGGAAATCCAAAACCAATGGTTGCGCCATATTCTTTATATCCAGCTTCTCCCAAACTGGTATCGTTAGTTGGGTCGTATACTTTAGAATTAATGTATGAATTTGAATAGAAAAGACCGCCGCGAAGACGTACTCGCTTAAAGAAATCACGATTTACGGGATCTGCAACATATTCTGCTCCTACATTTATACTATATTTATTGTTGAAACGGGTATCTGATGTCATATTATCTAAATAGTCCGGATATTTTGAACCTGCCCATCTCTCAAATGTTCCGTCTATACCTACAAGCAGATTAGTTGAACTATATGATAAGCCAGCGCCAAAAGTTTCGGGCAATGAAAAGGATTGATCATACAACGTGTCCGTTGATAGAGGAACATCAACTGTTTGCGGGTATAATCTGTCGGTCGGATAAATGGTAGCCTTCGTATCGATTTTGGGAGTATACACAACACCAAGTGTTATCGATTCGTTTACATTAATTGGATAAGTAAACTGAGCACCAAAATCTAATTTTATCTCTTTTATCGAAAACGAATTACTAACCAATCGTTTCAGCGCATCTCCTGTTAGAACCGGAATTTCACGCGAATGAGAAATAGTGCCAAACAGATACGATACATTGGCTCCCACAGATAAATAGTTCGCTGGTGCGTAGGCAATACCTCCATATATCTGACTCAATCCACCTGAACCGTAAAATATTTCACGGTAGCTTATGTCATCTAATATTCTGTCTCTTCCAAATTCGTATCCTACTTTTGAGTAGGGAAGTATGCCAACGCTCATACCCGTATTCTTTAAAATGGGGAATTGAAAAGCCAGGTAGTCGAAATTTCCGTTATCAAATGTTTGTTTGTTTACACCATCCGTCAATTCAGAATACTGATAGGATACTCCCATATCGAGAGTGAAATTTAATGTATCAGCTATGGAGTATGAAGCCGGGTTTCCGGGATTCACATGCTGTCCTCTTCTTATCCCATAACTTATACCACCCATAGACTCTGTGGCACCGACAGCTTGGTTTGAAAGATTACCGTAACCGTATCTGCCATAAGGAGAGTTCACACCAACTTGTTGAGCAATACCTGTGCCAATTAATGTAGAAAATACAATGAGCGATAATAAGAAACGTTTCTGTTTGTTCATTCTTTAGTTTCTGTAATAGGAAATGACCTATGCTTTTTAGACCTTAAAATTATTAGTAAATGCAAATTTGCACATTTATATTGTAATTGCACTATAAATGCAGTGAATAGGCTGTTAAAAAAAACAAAGCATTTATTCAGGGACTCCTATTTTACAAAGCATACTTATATTTATTTATTTCTACAAAGTAAATAAATAAAGTGTAAGCATGAATAAACTTTAATATTTTTAAACATATCGAGCCTAATCGTCAACAAACATTGGAAAGAATGTTTTCAATCCTCACATCTTGCAACTCACACCGCTTTCAAAAACTATTTATAACGATTGTAAGATAACAGCGTATCCATCGGTTTTCGAGATTTCTTACGCAATGGCTGTGTGCCGTATCCAATTACAATATCCAACCAAACGCGTTTAGATGAAGGAATATGCAGCAAATCTCTCACTTTGTTTTCGTCGAACCAACCCACTATACATGTTCCCAATCCTTCGGCTTGCGCCGCCAACACAATGTGTGCAGCAACAATACCCAAGTCCATTTGTGCATAATCTTTTTTCTTAATCCAACCGCCAATTCCCGAGCTTATGTTTACCTTTTCTTCCACCAACAACAGATGTACGGGTGCTTGTTTGGTGAAATGGTTCATACCCAAAACTCGAGATGATGTAGCATCGGCTACCTGATTCTTTAGTTCCGGATCATCTACCACCACAAAACTCCAAGGTTGAGCATTGCACGCCGAAGGCGCTAATCGGGCAGTTTCCACAATGCGTTCTAATTTTTCTTTTTCAACCGGACGTTTCGGATCAAATGCACGCATACTTTGTCGCGATGAAACCAATTCTAAAAAATCCATTGTTTCTTAATTTTTAAAAGCAAGAATCCGGCTGATATATTTGCCGATGATATCGAACTCAAGATTTACCAAACTTCCTTTCTTAATTTGATGAAAGTTGGTGTATTCATAGGTATAAGGAATAATGGCAACCTTAAATGTATTGTCTGTTGGCTCTACAACTGTGAGACTTACGCCATTTACGGTAACCGAACCTTTGTCAACCGTCAGATAGCCTTTTTTTGCCATCTCCTTATCAAAATCATACTTAAAAGTAAAGTACCAGCTACCGTCTGCTTCTATTACGTCGATACACTCAGCAGTTTGGTCAACGTGACCTTGCACAATGTGTCCGTCCAATCGACCATTCATTAGCATACTGCGTTCTAAATTTACTTTGTCTCCAACTTTCAAATGCCCCAAGTTGGATAGATTCAATGTCTCTTGAATTGCAGTCACTGTGTAGGTATCGTCTTTTATATCCACAACGGTGAGACAAACACCATTGTGGGAAATGCTCTGATCAATCTTTAATTCATCCGTAAATGTACACTTCAAAGTAAAGTGCACATTGCTTTTATCTTTTTGAATGCCTACTACTGTAGCTGCTTCTTCTACTATTCCTGAAAACATAGTTTTGTTGTTATTGAAAATGAATAATTGAGTCCACTCTGAAAACCCTCAAATGCTGATTATTAGTCTTTTTCTGCCCTTTCTCCCTGAAGAGAAAAATCTAATAATCAGCACTGTGTTAAAGCCCACTCTTTAGGGAATTTAGAAGGAGCGGAAATGAGTGAAATTGACTTTTCGGAGTAGACTCATAATTATTTTTTGTTGTGAGTTTTTTAATAAAAACCCGGCTTCTCTACCAAATAGATGCGCGTTTTTCTTTTGGAAGATACAATGCATTGGTTTCTTTCACATCGAATGCATCATACCAAGCATCAATATGAGGCAAAGCGCCGTTCACACGCCATTCGCCCAACGAGTGTGGATCAATTTTGGTGAGACGTAAAATCTCTGCATCACGCACATTTCCTGCCCACAAAGTGGCATATGAAAGGAAGAAACGTTGTACCGGTGTGAATCCGTCAATTGCTTTTTTCGCTTGTGCTTCTTTTGTTTTCAGATAAGCATTGTATGAAATCTGCAACCCTCCGTGGTCGGCAATATTTTCGCCTAAAGTATAAGTTCCGTTTGCACGAACTGTATCCAAAACAACGATATTGTCGAAGTAATCTACCAATACTTTCGCACGATCATCAAAACTTGATGCATCTTCAGCCGTCCACCAATCTTGAAGATTGCCGTCTTTGTCGAACTTTCTTCCTTGATCATCAAAGCCGTGTGTCATTTCGTGACCGATAACTACTCCGATACCACCATAATTAATTGCATCATCGGCATCCATATAGAAAAAGGGAGGTTGAAGAATTCCCGCAGGGAAACAAATTTCGTTGGATGACGGGCTGTAATAAGCATTTACGGTTTGAGGAGACATGTGCCATTTTGTTTTGTCAACCGGTTTGCCCAGCTCATCAATCATCTCTTTGTATTCGTATTCCGATGCGCGTTTCATGTTTGCCCAGTAGGAATCATCTTTTATTTCCAATGAAGAATAATCTTTCCACTTATCGGGGTAACCAATTTTTACAATAAACGTATTCAGCTTTTCGTGAGCTTTCTCTTTAGTTTCGTCGCCCATCCACTCTAAGTTTGTAATACGTTCACCCAATGATTCTTTCACATTATTAACCAAATTGAGCATTCTCTCTTTGGCTTCGGCAGGAAAATATCGTTCCACATAAAGTTGCCCAACTGCTTCGCCCAATGCTCCATTCACAGCATCGATACTTCTGCGCCAGCGAGGTCTTAATTCTTTGCTGCCACTCATGGTTTTACCATAAAATTCGAAATGTGCATTAACAAAATCATCGCTCAAATAGTTTGCCGCCGAACGAATTACAATCCATTTGAGGTAGCTTTTAATGTTTTCTACCGATTCACGTTCTATAATTCCAATGGCAGCTTTAATAGGTTCTACTTGTGCTACGTTCAAGCTATCCGGTTTGCCTGCACCAATTTCTTCGAAATAATATGCCCAATCAAAAGGGGCAACTTCTTTCTCGAGATCGTCAAACGTCAGTTTATTGTAATTTTTTTCGGGAATTCGACGCATCTCTTTTGTAAAATGGTTTTGTGCCAATTCCGTTTCAATCTTCATTGCTTCAGCAGCCGATTTTGTTGCATCAGCCTCCGAGTAACCTACGTTTTGAAACTGAACTTTCATCAAGTTTACGTATTGCTGACGCAAATAGTTTGCTTTGTCGTCCTGATCTATGTAATATTCACGTTCACCCATTCCAATACCCGATTGGTAAAGGTGTAGAATATTCATGGAACTATTTTTGTTGTCTGCTCCCACATAAAAACCAAAAAATGGATTTGCGGCATAATGACTTACTTCAGCCATTAGCTTTACAACATCTTTTTTGGATATAGCTTTGTCAATTTCTTCCAAAATAGGTTTGATAGGTTCGAAACCATCGGTATTTAGCTTGATGCTATCGATGCCCATGCTATATAAATCACCAACTTTCTGTGCGTTGGTTCCTTGTTTATGATCTTCCGATCCGAGCTCTTCAATCAGACCTTGAACTTGCTCCTGATTATTTTCGCGCAACTTATCAAACGTTCCGTAACGCGAATATTCATCCGGAATTGGGTTTGCTGCCTGCCAACCGGCGGTTGCATATTGATAGAAATCGTCGCCGGGAACGGCGGTTGCATCTAAATTTGTAAGTTCAATGCCTTTATCGGCAGGTTGGGTTGTTTGGCTTGTACAACCAATGGATGTGACCATAACTAAAAGTGTTGAATAAAATAAAAGTTTTTTCATAATCTTATGATTTAAAGAAAATTACTATGATAATTTTGTGATTTATGGTTACAAAAGTAAAGAAAATATTTCAAATTATTCGAATTTATTGTTGGTATTGATGAAATCGCGTAGAGATTTGGTTAGCTCGTCAGAACAAAGTCGATAAAAGATGCACAAACAGGAAGTTCGGTGCATCTTAAATTGAGTAGTTTATCGTGTTATTGGCAGAGCAAAGACTATTTAAGGTATTATCATAACCTATTCGGTACATTTACGAATCTCTTGCTTCAGTGCATTTTCCGTTTCCTGCGTTGCAGGAACTAAAGGCAGGCGCAATTCGTTTTTGATATAACCCATCAAATGTAGCGCACACTTCACGCCAGCCGGATTGCCATCAACAAAAAGCAATTCGCAACAGCGAACTATTCGTTCATATGCCCCTTGTGCTTCGTTAATGTCACCTTTTAGAGCAGATTTTACAATCGCACTAAACTCTTTTGGGAAAGCATTTCCCAAAACAGAGATAACACCCATGCCACCTTCTTTAATAAGGTCAATTGTCATGGAGTCATCGCCTGACAACACAGAAAATTCATCGGGCGCTCCGTTAATAATTTCTTTTACCTGGTCAATATCCACGTGAGCCTCTTTAATGCCAATAACGTTTTTACAACTACGCGCAATGCGCACAGTAGTTTCAGCCTTCATGTTTACGCCCGTTCTACCCGGAACGTTGTATAAAACAATGGGCAGCGGCGAAGCTTGCGAAAGTGCTTTATAGTGCTGATACAAGCCTTCTTGAGTTGGTTTGCTGTAAAAAGGTGTAACAGAAAGAATGCTATTCACCCCTTCAAAGTTGAAAGAGTTGACCTCTTCGATTAGCGCTTTTGTATTGTTGCTGCCCATACCAGCAATTATGGGCAATTTGCCTTGCACATGTGAGACAATAAAACGAACAATCTCGTTGCGCTCTTCCCAACTCAAAGTGGGAGTTTCGGCTGTTGTCCCCAATGCAACCAAATAGTCCGTTCCGGACTGAAGATGAAATTCGAGTAAGCGTTCAAGAGCATCAAAATCAATTGATTTATCTGCTTTAAATGGAGTTATCAGTGCAACTCCCATTCCTTTTAAGGAAAAATCTGCCATAAAAGAGGATTGTTTTTTTAAGTTTTTGCCAAATGTATATAAAAATCAATTTTTAATATTTAGGATTGTTTTAATGTACAAAGTTAAGATTTTTATCTGTTATTATAGCAAAAGGAAACCGTTTTTTTAAGAATTAAGAGTTGATAATTGACAATTGACAGAATTCTATTTCATTTTTCAATTTTCAATTAGAGTCCTCAAATGGGTAAAAGATTTGCGATTTCACGAAAGATAAATAAAATTTCACTCCACACCCCATAACACACACCCCATAACGCACACTCCACACCTCATCACTTCTCACTCAACTCAATCACTTCTAAATCGCGTATATTACCCGCATCTAACACAAATCGAAGCAGCGTTCTTACTTTATGAAATCCATATTTTCCGGCCGCACCCGGATTCATATGCAAGCATTGCAGTTTTTTATCGAACATCACTTTCAGTATGTGCGAATGACCCGCGATAAATAACTTGGGCGGATTTGCATATAGCGTACTTCTTATCTTCGAATCATACCTGCCGGGATATCCTCCAATGTGTGTGATGAGCACATCCACATCCTCGAGTGTAAATCTGTTGACTTCGGGATATCTCAATCGCAACTCCTGCCCATCGATATTTCCAAAAACTGCCCTAAAAGGTTTAAAGTTTTCAAACTTTTGAGCTACTCCCGGTGATCCTATGTCTCCCGCATGCCATACTTCGTCGCATTCTTTGAAGTAAGTAATGTACTTTTCGTCCCAATGTCCGTGTGTGTCAGATAATAAACCTATTTTCTTCATCTTTCTTTTTTTATTGAAACAAAGTTATTAAATTTACGTTAGATATAATACCTTGTGCTCATTTGCATGAGCATCCTTTTGCCAACTAAGTAAAGTAAACACGTTATGGAAAAACTCAAAAAGCCGAAATACAAATACTTTAAAAGAGATATTAGCTGGTTATCATTTAATTATCGTGTTCTGCTTGAAGCCAAAGATAAATCACTGCCCGTTTATGAACGCATCAAGTTTTTGGCAATTTATTCTTCCAATTTAGAGGAATTTTATAAGGTGCGTGTTTCAGGGTATCACAGTTCGCTGGTGCAAGATATAAAAGAAGAATCGGTGGAAGAGGCATTAAAAACATTGTCGGAAATAAATGCCGAAGTAACTCATCAGGAAGAGGAATACTACCGAATATTCAATGACGAAATTTTACCGGAACTCCGAGAAAATAAAATAATACTTTCCCTATCGGATGAAGTTTTGCCATTTCATCGTGATTTTGTGAAAAAATATTTCAACGAAGAGGTTTTCCCTTACCTCACCCCCATGATTATTCAGAAAGATTATATCCACTCGTTCATTTTAGATGCGCGCATCTACCAAGTTATCAGTTTGTTACCACTTAAGAAGCGAAAAACAGACATCGGACCTATGCAGTATACGTATGCAATAATGAAAATACCTTACACCAAAATTCCAAGGTTTATTGAATTGCCTTCAAAAGATGGATTTCATTATATTATGTTTATCGACGATATTATTAGAGCTAACTTGCCGAGCATTTTCCCCGGTTATAAAGTAGGTGAATGTTTTAGTTTGAAAATATCGAGGGATGCCGACTTTTCAGTTGAAGATGAAGATCAAAAAAATATTGCAGAAAAAATATTGAAGAAAGTACGCAGCAGAAAGATTGGTGCGGTAACACGGTTTCAATACGACATGGCAATGCCTGATTACTTTTTGGAGTATTTGTGCGACACGTATGAAATTGAGGACGAGGAGCTTTTGGCGTCCGGCAGATATTTAAATCTGGCAGATTTGATGGAGCTGCCCAATCCAACTGATAAAAAACTCACAGCAAAACAACCTGAACCACTTCCTGTACCCGAATTCGAAAAAAATTCTTCTCTTCTGCGTGTGTTAAGAAAACAGGATGTTTTGATGTATTTCCCATATCAGTCTTTTGATTATTTACTTCGTTTTCTGATGCAGGCAGCATTCGATCCAAAAGTATTGGAGATAAAAGTGACACAATATCGGGTAGCTGAGAATTCAGCCGTGATAAATAGTTTGATAAGTGCTGCCAAAAACGGAAAAAAAGTAACTGTTTTTGTGGAAATGAAAGCTCGTTTCGATGAAGAAAACAATTATTTAACGGCAGAAGCAATGCATCAGGCAGGCATAAAAATTATCTATAGTTTGCCGGGATTAAAAGTGCACGCAAAGTTGGCGTTTGTGCGCAAACGCAGCAAAGAGCCCGAAGTTCCGATAAAAGGATACGCTTATTTAAGTACGGGCAATTTTAACGAAAAGACAGCACGGATATACAGTGATATGGGACTGTTGACATCCAATCAAGTTGTGATTGACGAAATTAATGAACTGTTTCAAATTTTAGAAGGCAATCCTCCGACGCGTCCATTCCAGCATCTATTGGTGGCTCAGTTCAACATGGTTCCAGCTTTGCTGGAAATGATTGATAAGGAAATTGCTCATGTGAAAAACGGTAACAAAGGAAGGATTATTCTAAAGATGAATAGCCTTGAAGATAAAGGTATGATTGACAAACTATACCAAGCAAGTGAAGCGGGAGTGGAGATTGATTTGATTATCCGGGGGATATGTTGTTTGGTTCCCAATCAACCATACAGCAAAAATATCAAAATCACACGCATTGTGGACTCTTATTTAGAACATAGCCGAATTTGGTATTTTTATAACAACGGGAATCCTACCTATCACCTTACTTCTGCCGATTGGATGTCACGCAACTTGCATCGACGCATTGAAACTGCCTTTCCTATTTATAGCGAAAAGCATCGCAAGCAAATAATGGATATACTCACTATTCAATTAAAAGATAATGTGAAAGCTTGTACAATTGACGAAAACTTAAAAAACATCTACAAAACAAATAACAAACCAAAGGTTCGTGCTCAAAAAGCAACTTATGAATATTTAAAAACAGCAACAAAAACAGAAGATTAGCCAATTTTGTTTATCTTGGAGTTAACTCGGGGCGCGACTTGAAGTCGCGCCCCGAGTATATAGAAAAACAGACAGATTGTTTTTGCATTAACGCAGAAAAGTATATCTTTGCGCCATGAAAAAGTTTTTATCCACATTTTTTGTTTTCCTGCTGGCTTTCGTAATCACGTATGCCGGTTCGGGGATAAATGCTTATTCATTTTGTTGTGATGACTGCTACACCTATGGGGTAGAGGCTATTGCAGGACTTAAATGTTGTGATGTTCATAAGGATAATTGCTCTACGTCTGACCAATTAGCCAACGAAAATGCATTTTGTGAATCATCGCATCAACAATGTGAACTGGACCGATTGAATCTTGATTTGCAAGACACTTCCGCAAAGAAAAATCAATTCGAACAACAAACAGACAATGTAAACTTTCCGTTTACCATAATTCTTTATAACTTAACCCAAAGTCTGGAAACTAAACCTATTACAGATTTTATTTCAAAAACTCAAAAACCACCCAATCTCAGCACGTTAGTATACTTCTCCTTGTTAGAAACACTTATAATTTAGTAGAAAAAAACAGAACTATTTACTTCGAATAATTAGTTATTCACATCTATGTTATGAATAAACATAGACACTGTTTTTTATTAAATTATAAATTATG
>JAQVGF010000191.1 GCA_028696875.1 Dysgonamonadaceae bacterium | reverse complement strand
GACTTAGCTGAACGCAATCGTCAATGTTGACTCCGTTATCGTTATCAATTTCAATCGAGATAACATTTCCGGGATTAACAGTAACGTCAACCAAGTAATTATCTGACCCTAAAAGAAACTCTTTGGTATGTATAACCAGAAACTCTTTATCAATCATTTTTTTTATAAAAAAATAAAAAAGGAAAGCTCTGTTTCCTGCTTCCCTCTAATTTTCAAGTGCAAAGATATTCAATTCTAATGGTTTTGCAAAATTTTTGCCTTTCTTTCTAATATGACAAGTGAATTTTTTGGATCGTGATTTTTTCTTGGGATTCGGTATTAGGATTCATCATTCATCACTTATCTCGCGAGCGAAGAAACAGTTTTATTTAGATAAATTGTTAGAGACGCAATAGTTCGCCGTCTCCATCAGAACATAAATTATCCCTTGCTCATCTTTGCTCCATGTATCTTACATCATTTTTAACTTTTAACTTCAAACTCCATTCTGCAACACTACAAAATATTATGTACATTTGTATAATAATTAAAACAAAAAAACATAAATGACAAATTCCCATACCAACAATATTGTTTATGCGCCTGTTACATTAGATTTTGTGACAGTTAGTGTAGAGTTCTGTTCCTTTTTAGAGAGTGGGAAAGTTTCCAATCGCAACGAATGGATGTTGACAGTCCTACGGATGCTTCCACTGCTTTATGTGAAAGCAACTATGTTACCATCAGTTGAAATTATAGATGACGATTTTCCTGAAACGTTTGTTAGTGAACAAGATTATATACGAGTTTCTAATCAAATTTCCTCCATGATGGGCGAAGACAATGTTTATTTGGATGTGTTTATAGAAGATATGAAATATAGCGACCGGCCGATTTCATCGTTTATCTCGGAGGATATTGCCGATATTTATCAGGATATACGTAATTTTGTATCTGTTTACCAGTATGGTTTAGAAGAAACCATGACCAGTGCTTTGCACATTTGCACAGAAAACTTTCGTTCGTATTGGGGGCAAAAGCTTGTAAATGTTTTACGAGCATTGCATTCGTTGGTATATAAAATTGAAGATGATAATAATTTTGATGATTATAACGGAGAGGAGGAAAACCTGTGGGATTAGAAATAACAAAAAATGAAATAAACGAATTGCCAATTGAAGTTTTCAACGGGGAAATAATTGTAATTGACGATGTTGATGATGTAGATGATGCAGTAGAATATTTAAAGCAATTTAAAGTGATTGGTTTCGATACCGAAACCAAACCTGTTTTTCGTAAAAATGTAACACGTAAAGTTGCACTGATGCAATTGGCTACGATGGATAAATGCTTTCTTTTTCGTTTGAATCGGATCCAATATCCCGATGTTTTAGACGATATAATTTGTAACGATGAGGTGATGAAAGTTGGTCTATCATTGCGTGACGATTTTGCGGCACTAAGACAACGTTCAGATTGTTCGCCACTTAATTTTGTTGATCTGCAAAGTTTTGTAAAAGATTATGACATAAAAGATATGAGTTTGCAAAAGATTTATGCAATACTGTTTAATAAAAAAATAGCGAAAAATCAACGTCTGTCAAATTGGGAGGCCAAAGTTTTGAAAGACTCTCAAAAGATGTATGCAGCAATTGATGCATGGGCGAGCTTGCGAATTTATAATTATCTTAACAGGAATGGAATCAAATTAAAAACAAAAGTAAAATAACGAGTTTGTTTTTTTCACTCACTAATCTGATTTATAACATAATATGGAGCAATACAAAAAGATTAAATTGAAACCCAAAAAAGAGTCTTCTTTAAAAAGATTTCATCCTTGGCTGTTTTCAGGAGCTATAGCATCAATAGACGATAATGTAATGGAAGGAGACGTTGTTGAGGTATTTGCCAACGACGATACTTTTTTAGGCGTTGGACACTATCAAATTGGGTCAATTGCTGTGCGGATTCTCTCTTTCACAGAAAGAGAAATTGACATGGAGTTTTTCACAGAAAAACTTCAGGAGGCATATCAGTTGCGCTGTGACTTGGATCTTGTTCGTGAAGATAATAATACCTATCGTTTGGTTCATGGAGAAGGTGATTCGCTGCCCGGTTTAATTGTTGATGTTTATGGGAAACTTGCTGTGGTTCAGGCACACTCTGTAGGGATGCATATGTCGCGATTAACAATTGCTGTAGCTCTACAAAGAGTTTTGGGTGAGTCGCTACAACACATTTATTATAAATCAGAAAAAACGCTTCCTTTTAAAGCGCCTATCAATCCGGAAGATGATTTTTTATTGGGTGGAGTAAATTATGATAAAGTTGCACTTGAAAATAATTTGAAGTTTGAGATTGATTGGGAAAAAGGACAAAAATCCGGTTTTTTTGTCGACCAGCGTGAAAACAGGAGTTTACTCGAAAAATATGCCCATGGCCGCTCTGTTTTGAATATGTTTTGTTATACAGGCGGATTTTCTGTATACGCATTGCGCGGAGGAGCCCGTTCGGTAATGGATGTGGATAGTTCTTCAAAAGCCGTAATGCTGGCAGGCGAAAATGTGAAACGTAATTTTGGAGATGATCCACGATACAATAGCACGACCGAAGATGGTTTTAAATTTCTAAAAGAAATTCCCGACAATGCTATTTACGATTTAATTGTGTTGGACCCTCCGGCATTTGCGAAACATAGAGGTGCAGTAAGAAATGCATTGCAAGGATATAAAAAATTGAACTTAGCAGCTTTCGAGAAGGTGGCAAAAGGGGGAATAGTTTTCACCTTTTCTTGTTCGCAAGTAATTTCACGCGAACAGTTTCGATTGGCTGTATTTAGTGCAGCTTCCATATCGGGTAGAAACGTTCGGATTCTTCATCAACTCTCGCAATCTTCGGATCATCCAATAAATATATATCATCCGGAAGGAGAATATTTGAAAGGGTTAGTACTGCATGTTTCTTGAAAGTTTTGTTAATAAAGATAGCAAAATAGCCGAAAAATAATCTTTTTGCTATAAAAAAGACTAAAAATAGGACATTGGTGGGCTAAACGCATGGTTTGTATTATAAAATCCTCTATATTTGCAACGTGTTTTTCATGGTATTAGATTTAAGGTTAACAATGAAGATTGGTTGTCGTGAGACAACCTTTCTCTTTTTATAGACATTTGTTTGTAAATTATTTACTATTTTTTTTTATCTGATAAATCGATATGCGTTAGTTGTATTGTAATAGGAGTTGTATTTAATAGGAATCACATGCACTACAATACAAGAGATCAGCTTTAAACTTTTCATTCTCCGTTTAACAAGGTTAGGGTAGGAGGTAGATTCACCAGTTACTAAGGTCTAAGCAGAAATCCAAATAAGGTTTTTTGAATGCAAAAGAAATCGAAAATAGAAACTTGAAACTCGAGAATTGAAACATGGGAATCGGAATCCCGAATATCGGAAATCGAAACTCAAAACTTGAGACGTGAGAATCGGGTATTGACTGAGAATTCGGGAATCGAAAATCGATATTAGGTGTTGGATGTTAAATATTAGGGGATTTGTTAATCGTAAATTGAAAATCGAACACTAAACTACGAAAACACAAAAAACCGAAATCACGAAAAACAAATAGAATTCGTAATTGAATTATAACCCAAGCATCTTGCATCCCTCACCCATTGCCACTGTTTTAACTTTTAACTTTTAACTCTTAACTCTCAATTCTTAATTCTTAGTTCTTAATTCTTAATTCTTAGTTCTTAATTCTTAACTCTAATCACTTTATCTCTCCCCATCCAATAATTGTCTCTATTAATATTTTATATTAAATTTGTGGTATAATAAAGCTGATATGAATTTACAAACCTATGTACATATTCCAAAACCGAACTTTGATATTTCGCATCAATCAAAGATGCTTCTGCTTGGTTCTTGCTTTTCCGAAAATATCGGTGCAAAATTAGTAGAGCATAAGTTTGCGGTGAATGTCAATCCATTTGGGATTATGTATAATCCACTCTCTATTTATAATGGCATAAAGAGATTGTTGGATGAGGTGCCTTTCTCTGAAAAAGATTTTATTTTTCACAATGGAATGTATCATAGCTTTATGCATCACGGTTCCTTTTCGAGAATCAATCTGAAGGAGGCAGTAGAAAACGTGAATCA
>JAQVGF010000190.1 GCA_028696875.1 Dysgonamonadaceae bacterium | reverse complement strand
TAATTACAATGGGAAGTATTCCATTATTGAGTGCATTGTTTTGAAATATATCAGCAAAAAAACTCGATATAATTACTTTAAATCCGTAACTGCCCAATGCCCATGCAGCATGTTCTCTGCTGGAACCACTCCCAAAGTTTTTGCCGGCAACCAACACTTCTCCTTTGTAGGTTGAGTCGTTCAACACAAAATCCTCTTTCGGTTTTCCATCTTTATAATATCGCCAGTCGGCAAAAAGATTGTCACCAAAACCTTCGCGCGTAGTGGCTTTTAAGAATCGTGCAGGTATTATTTGATCGGTATCCACATTCTCAATCGGAAGTGGTACACACGTGGATGTTAAAAGTTTAAATTTTTCCATTTTTATTTTTATACTAAAATTGAATTGTTTTTTTCGCTGGGGCGGGTGTAGCTCCTGCTGCACCCATTTATGCAACCACCGTACTTAAATCAAAAACGTCACTCGGGTTAGTAATTCTCCCCGTCACCGCCACTGCAGCAGCCACTAATGGACCCGCTAAAATGGTTCGTGATCCCGGACCTTGACGACCTTCAAAATTTCGGTTCGATGTAGAAACAGCATATTTACCTGCCGGAATTTTATCATCATTCATAGCAAGGCACGCCGAACATCCCGGTTGACGCAACTGAAATCCTGCTTCATTCAATATTTTATCCAAGCCTTCGGCTTCAATTTGTTTGCGCACTTTCCAACTTCCGGGAACTAACCAAGCAATTATGTTGTCTGCTTTTCTTCTTCCTTTCACATATTTGGTAAACAGGCGGAAATCTTCGATACGACCGTTTGTACAACTGCCAAGAAACACATAATCCACTAATTTGCCTTCTAACTTTTCGCCCGACGTGAAACCCATATAGTTCAACGATTTTTGGAAAGATATCTTTCCCGCTTCGTCAATCTCGTCCAAAGTTGGAATTGACCCGTCAATTGGCATTCCCATACCGGGATTTGTTCCGTAAGTTATCATCGGTTTAATAGTAGTGGCATCATACGTTACTTCTTTATCAAACTTAGCTCCTTCGTCTGTTTTTAATGTTTTCCAATAAACTAAAGCCTTGTCCCAATCGGCTCCCTTGGGTGCAAATTCACGACCTTCAATGTAATCAAATGTGGTTTGATCGGGAGCAATTAATCCACCGCGCGCTCCCATTTCAATACTCAAATTACACAAAGTCATCCGCGCTTCCATGGACAAACTTCTGATTGCTTCGCCGGCATATTCAACAAAATATCCTGTTGCTCCACTCGTAGAGAGTTGAGAAATCATATACAACGCCAAATCTTTCGCACCAACCATCGGGTTCAAAGCTCCTTCAAAATTCACACGCATGGTTTTTGGTCGGGTTTGCAAAATGCATTGCGATGCCAAAACCATTTCCACTTCACTCGTACCAATGCCGAAGGCAATTGTTCCAAAAGCACCGTGTGTGGAAGTGTGGCTATCACCGCAAACAATGGTCATGCCCGGTTGAGTGTAGCCGTTCTCAGGTCCAATTACGTGAACAATACCATTTTTGGAATGTCCCAAACCGTAATGCGTAAGACCAAATTCTTTGGCATTTCTCGCCAATGTTTCCACCTGGATACGAGAAATAGCATCCTTTATTGGACTTTCTTGTCCTACTGTCGGAATATTATGATCGGCAGTAAGAATGGTTTGTTCCGGACGAAACACCGACAATCCGCGATTGCGTAAACCGGAAAATGCTTGTGGGCTGGTAACTTCGTGACACAAATGTCGGTCTATATAGAGTTGTGTTGGACCGTCTTCAACGGATGCAACTGTGTGATTATCCCAAATTTTATCGAATAATGTTTTCATATTTTGATTAAAATGTATTTTTGTATTTCTGCTTTTTCGTTTTTTTTGTTTTTTCGTTTTTTCGTTTTTTCGTTGTTTGTTTGGATATTTAAATAAGTTCATTTCGAAAACGCTCACTTGCTGATGATTTGTTTTTTAAACCCTTTGTTCCTAATGTGAAAAATCTATTAATCAGCACTCGGCTAAAGTCTCCTCGTAGGGGATTTAGGGGCAGAGGCAGGGAGCAAAAGAATTGATTTTTTTATACACTCTTCTACTCAACAAATTTATTCACCGCATCCACAAATGCTTCAACAGATGCAGAAACTATATCAGTATTGGCCGAAAAACCATAATACAAGCTCCCTTCGTGTTCCACCTGCATGTGCACTTTCCCCACATCATCGCTTCCGCGATTTATGGCTTGTATTAAAAATTCTTCAATTACTATTTCTCGTCTTATAATATCTTTTACAGCTTTTATTGCTGCATCTACAGGACCATTACCACTACCGGTAGCTTCAAAATGCTCACCCGCAATATCCAAACCAATGCTTGCTACGTTGCGTAAACCAATTCCGCTGGTTACTTGGAGGTAATCAATCTTAATTCTGCTTTTCTTAGATTCTTTTCCAACCAACATCAATATGTCTTCATCTTTGATATCTTTTTTCTTATCGGCAAGAATCAGAAATTTCTCGTAAACCTTGTCCAATTCTTCGTCTTCCAGTCTTACTCCTAATAAGCTGAGTCTACTTTTCAATGCTGCTCTTCCGCTTCGAGCGGTAAGGATAATTGAATTGTCATCAATCCCTACATCCTTTGGATCTATTATTTCGTAGGTTTGTACATTTTTCAACACACCATCTTGGTGAATACCCGATGAATGAGCAAAAGCATTTCTTCCCACAATTGCCTTGTTCGGCTGAATAGGCATATTCATAAGGCTGGAAACCAGCCTGCTGGTTGAATATATTTTTGCAGTATTGATATTGGTTTCGTATCCAAGATTTTTATGACTTTTAAGAGCCATTACCACCTCCTCGAGAGCACTATTTCCTGCACGCTCGCCAATACCATTGATGGTTACTTCCACCTGGCGTGCGCCATTGATGACTCCCGATATGGAGTTGGCAGTAGCCATTCCCAAGTCTTGATGGCAATGAGTAGAAAGTATGGCGTTTTTGAGATCGACATTGTCTACCAAATATTTTATTTTTGCACCATATTCATGAGGGAAACAATATCCAGTTGTGTCTGGGATATTTACTACTGTTGCTCCGGCATTCACTACCGCTTGCACCACACGTGCCAAATATTCATTTTCAGTTCTTCCAGCATCTTCTGCATAGAACTCCACGTCGTCCACAAAGTTTCGGGCATATGTAACCGCTTTGATGGCACGTTCAATAATTTCTTCCCTGTTGGAATTAAACTTATATTTTATGTGTGGATCCGAAGTTCCTATTCCGGTGTGGATTCGTTTGCGCTTAGCATATTTGAGTGATTCAGCAGCCACCTCAATATCTTTCTCAACGGCGCGTGTTAGTGCACAAATAACCGGCCAGGTAACTGCTTTCGATATTTCGATTATCGAATTGAAGTCTCCCGGACTGGAGATGGGAAAACCCGCTTCAATCACGTCCACACCAAGCATTTCTAACGCTTTAGCTACTTCAATTTTCTCAATTGTATTCAACTGGCATCCGGGAACTTGTTCCCCGTCACGTAAGGTAGTATCAAAAATATAAACTCTTTCCACGTTATTTGCTATTAATGTTATAAATAAAAAAACCTCTCTCATATGGTGAGAAAGGTTATCGTAATTTTTTTTATATGAATCTTTTCAAATTAAATTATTCCTATCTCACCTGCTGAGTTTGTCCCAGAAGTAGAATGACAGAAATAATAATATTGTTGAAATGATTGTTCATATGTAAAACTCAATTTTGAATCACAAAGAAAAAGTAAATATTTGATATAACAAAGCTTTTTAATGTTTTTCTTTCAAAAATATTGCAATTTGATGTTTTTATGCGTTTTATGGCATCAGAATGGTAATGCGCTTATATTGCTAAAACTGGAATCTCCCGGGGCGTGAGGAGTTCCTGCTCCTCGTAAAAAGAAAGAATGAGTGTAGCAGTAACTATTCTAAGGAATATGGGGATCTTGCGTCTTGTTTATAAGAAGTATAGATGCAGCAGGAGCTACATCCGCTCCAAATAACACACACACTCAAGAAATCCATACGCTCAATTTTCCACTCTCAATTTTAAATTGAATATCCCTTTTTTCATTAACAAAGTTTGTATCTTTGAACAAACGATATAATGA
>JAQVGF010000035.1 GCA_028696875.1 Dysgonamonadaceae bacterium | reverse complement strand
ATACATCAAATAAAGTTGTGGTTAAAGTAAAAGATGGAAATCGTATCGTTGCCACTGCTCAATCGATAAATAACGTTCCTGTAGAAGTTCCAATGCCTGAAGATATGAGGTTGTGGTCTCCGGACGACCCGTTCTTGTATTCGGTAGAAATAGAGTTGCGGAACAATGATAAACAGATTGATAAAGTAGGCAGTTATACCGCCATGCGTAAATATTCCATGAAACGAGATGACAAAGGAATAGTGCGTTTGCAGCTTAATAACAAAGATCTGTTTCAATTTGGTCCGCTCGACCAAGGATGGTGGCCCGATGGGCTCTATACAGCTCCAACCGATGAAGCACTACTGTATGATGTGCAGAAAACGAAAGATTTAGGTTTCAATATGATACGTAAACACGTAAAAGTGGAGCCGGCGCGCTGGTATATGCATTGCGATCAATTAGGTATGATTGTTTGGCAAGACATGCCAAATGGCGACAGAGGACCTGAGTGGCAAATGCGTAATTACTTTACAGGAGTTGAAAGATTGCGAAGCCAAGAATCTGAGGATAATTTTAGAAAAGAGTGGAAAGAAATTATCGATTATCTCTATTCCTATCCGTCCATTGCAGTTTGGGTTCCATTTAATGAGGCTTGGGGGCAATTTAAAACCAAAGAAATTTCTGACTGGACAAAAAACTACGATCCTACGCGATTGGTAAATCCCGCAAGTGGTGGAAATCATTACACTGTTGGAGATATGTTAGACCTGCATCATTATCCCAATCCTACCATGTATTTATATGATGCGCAACGCGCAACGGTATTGGGTGAATATGGCGGTATAGGCCGGGCTATAAAAGATCATTTGTGGGAACCGGATCGTAACTGGGGTTATATTCAGTTTGACAGCGAAAAAGAGGTAACAGACGAATACATAAAATATGCAGAACAGCTAAAACAACTTATCCGTCAGGGATTTTCGGCAGCAGTTTACACCCAGACCACAGATGTGGAAGTTGAAGTGAACGGATTGATGACCTACGATCGGGAAATTATAAAAGTGGATGAATCTAGAGTAAGAAAAGTAAATCAGGAGATATGCGATATCCTCAAAGACTAATTGCTTGTTTTAAGAACTATAAAATTCCTATCGAAATTGAAGATAGAAGTTAATAAATCTCATCACAAATTAATGAAGGTATTTGAATTGGCTCAAATACCTTTTTTTAATTCTATTTCTTTAATTTATTTAGACTCAACCCCAACTCCTCCAACTGCTCCGGCTCAATCCGTGAGGGAGCATCAATCATCACATCGCGCCCGGATGTATTCTTTGGAAAAGCAATGCAATCGCGTATGCTGTCCAAGCCGGCGAAGAGCGATACCAATCTGTCCAATCCAAAAGCTATACCTCCATGAGGTGGAGCTCCATATTGAAAAGCATCCATAAGGAAACCGAATTGTTCCTGTGCACGCTCTTGCGAAAAACCGAGAACCGATAATACATTGTTTTGCAACTCACTATCGTGCATACGAATAGAACCTCCGCCAACTTCAACTCCATTAATTACCAAATCGTAAGCATTGGCACGAACGGCAGCCGGATCAGAATCCAATAAATGGATATCTTCGGGTTTAGGAGATGTAAATGGATGATGTTTTGCAAAATATCGATCCAACTCTTCGTCTTTTTCCAACAATGGAAAATCTACAACCCACAAACATTTGTAATCATTTTTATCTTTCAGACCTAATTGTGAAGCCATCTCCAACCGAAGATCTGAGAGTTGCTCCTGAGTTTCTTCAGTTTCGCCGCCCATCACCAAAATTAAATCACCCGGCTTCGCATTGCATCTTTCTGCCCATTTTCTCAAATCAGCTTCACTGTAAAACTTGTCTACCGAAGATTTCAGAGAACCATCTTCATTATAACGTAAATATATTAATCCTTTCGCTCCAACTTGCGGACGTTTCACAAACTTCGTCAAATCGTCTAATTGTCGTCGGGTATATACAGCGGCACCTTCCACACAAATGGCTCCCACATAGGGAACAGAATCAAAAACCATAAAATTGCGATCAGTTGTGAGATCTTTTATCTCCACCAATTTCATTTCGAAACGGATATCCGGTTTATCAGAACCATAATATTTCATTGCATCTGCATAACTTATTCGCGGAAAATCCGGGACATCAATTCCTTTCAAAGATTTGAAAAGATGCTTTGTAAGTCCTTCAAAAGTATTCAGCACATCTTCTTGTTCCACAAAAGACATTTCGCAATCAATTTGCGTAAATTCGGGTTGACGATCGGCACGCAGATCTTCATCACGAAAGCATTTTACAATTTGGAAATATCTGTCGAATCCGGACACCATCAACAATTGTTTAAACAATTGTGGCGATTGTGGCAACGCATAAAACTCTCCCTTATTCATACGGGAAGGAACCACAAAATCACGTGCACCTTCCGGTGTGGAACCGATGAGAACAGGAGTTTCAACTTCCAAAAAGTTGAGATTATCCAGATAGCTACGTGTTTCGATAGTCATTTTGTGACGCAGCTCCAGATTTTTACGTACTACTGAACGACGAAGATCGAGGTATCGGTATTTCATGCGCAGATCATCACCACCATCGGTTTTTGTTTCAATCGTAAATGGAGGCGTTTTAGATTCATTTAAAACATTAATTTTACTGGCAATAATTTCTATCTCACCGGTAGGTAAATCCATATTCTTATTTGAGCGCTCTTTAACAACACCTTCAACTGAAACAACCCACTCTCGTCCAAGCTTATTGGCTTGAGCATATAATTCAGAGTTCACTTCCTGATTAAAAGACAATTGGGTGATTCCGTATCTATCTCTCAAATCAATAAAAGTCATTCCACCCATTTTCCGAATTTTGTGCACCCATCCGGATAACACTATTTTTTCATTTAAATTGGTCAAGTTTAGTTCGCCGCACGTATTTGTTCTGTACATAATATTTTTGTATACAATTATTAAAGATACAAAGATACAATTATTTCAGTTTTTTTTGCAGTAAGAAAGTGTAAGAAATTATTTGAAGGAGTAAATCTACAAATTATGGACTTTAGAAAGAGTTGGGTTCAAATATAATAGAAGGAAATAAAATAGGAGCTAAGCCAACGCTCAACTCCTTTAATTTTCACCAGTCGGGATGAGAAGATTCGAACTTCCGACCCCTCGCCCCCCAGACGAGTACTCTAAACCGGACTGAGCTACATCCCGAAAAACCGAGTGCAAAATTAGTTTATTAATTCACTATTTCCAAATATATGCTTGTTATAATATCGTTTAAAGTTTATTTAAGAATTAACACACTGTATAACTAAGATTTTATGACTTAATTTGTACTATTATAATTCAATAAAATTCAATATGGAGTTTTCCGCAAAACAAATAGCCGATTTCTTGAAAGGAGAAATCGTTGGCAACCCCGATGTGATAGTTAATAACTTTGCTAAAATAGAAGAAGGAACACCAAAAACACTCACTTTCCTTTCAAATCCAAAATATACTCCTTATATCTACAAAACTAAATCGGATATTGTTTTGGTTAACAACAGTTTTAGACCTGAAAAGAAAATTGGAGCCACTCTCATACGTGTACCGGATGCATACGAAGCTTTCGCACAACTTTTGGAACTGGTTGAAAAAACCAAAGCTCAAAAAAGAGGTGTTGAGACGATGAGTTACATCGCATCAAGTGCTAAGATTGGCGAGAACATATATTTAGGAGCTTTTGCTTACATAAGCGAAAAATCAATTGTTGGAGACAACTGCAAAATTTATCCCCATGTATTTATTGATGAAAATGTAATAATAGGCAATAAGGTAACTCTCTTTTCAGGAGTTAAAATTTATGCCGGATGTAAAATTGGCGACAACGTAATTATTCATTCTAATGCTGTAATAGGTTCCGACGGATTTGGATTTGCGCCACAAGAGGATGGCTCATATCACAAAATACCACAATTAGGAAATGTTGTTATAGAAAAAGATGTAGAAATTGGTGCCAACACAACAATTGACAGAGCTGTTATGGGCTCAACCATCATTCACGAAGGTGTGAAACTTGATAACCTAATTCAAATTGCTCACAACGTGGAAATTGGTAAACATACCGTAATGGCATCGCAAACCGGAATATCCGGTTCAACCAAAATTGGTGAAAAATGTGTGTTTGGAGGTCAAGTAGGATTAGCAGGACATCTCAAAATTGGGGACAATGTAAAGCTGGGCGCTCAATCCGGAATAATGAGCAACATCAAAGATGGCGCCGAAATCATCGGATCACCGGCAATACCAATAAAGAATTTCTATAAATCGAGTGTTATCTTTAGGAAACTACCCGAGCTGGATAAACAGATATCTCAATTGGAAAAAGAGTTAGAAAGACTGAAAAACAAAAATCTTTAGATAAAAATTTTCAAAAAAGTAAGATTGCAACAAATAAAACAGGAAATATAAGAATGAGCCAAATAAAGCAAAAAACGCTAAAGAAAAATTTCATTTTAACCGGAATAGGCCTTCATACAGGAAAGAAAATTCATGTGAACTTTCTCCCTGCACCTGAAAATCATGGTATTATAATAAAAAGAATTGATTTAGAAGATAGTCCGATAATTCCTGCATTGGCCGAAAACGTAACCGCCACACAACGAGGAACAGTTCTTTCACGAGGTAATGTTCACGTAAGTACGGTTGAACATGCAATGGCAGCTTTGTATGCTTTAGGCATTGACAACTGTTTAATTGAAATGGATGCACCTGAATTTCCTATATTAGATGGCAGCGCACATAAATACGTAGAAGCCATTAACAAAGTAGGAGTGGAAGAACAGTCTGCTTATAAAGATTTTTATATTGTCCGTCGTAAAATAGAAGTCTGTGACCCAGAAACAGGTTCAAAATTAACACTCCTTCCCGATGATCGTTTTAGCATCAATTCATTTATTGAATTCGATTCTCAATATATCCATAATCAATCGGCTACTATAGAAAACATGGAAGATTTCGCCAGTGAAATCGCTCCAGCTCGAACTTTTGTTTTTGTTCGTGAAATAGAACAGTTGCACAAAGCCGGATTAATTCAAGGTGGCAGTCTTGACAATGCTATTGTGCTGTATGAGGAAAAAATGTCCCAAGAGTCGTTAGATGAATTGGCAGAATTAATTGGAGTTCCGCCACACGATGCAAATGAATTGGGGTACCTCAACAAAGAAAAATTGGTTTTTCAAAACGAACCTGCCCGGCACAAGCTTCTGGATATCATCGGAGATATGGCATTGGTGGGCAAACCTATAAAAGGACGCATTATTGCAACAAGACCGGGTCACAAAATTAATAATCAACTTGCACGTCTGCTCCGCAGAGACATTAAATTGAACGAAGTTCAACCTCCGATTTATGATGTGAACAAAAAACCCTTGCTTGATATTAATCAAATTAGGGAACTCATTCCGCATCGATTCCCTTTTTTATTGGTTGATAAAATTATAGAGAAAACCGATAAGTACATTGTAGGAATAAAGAATGTAACCGTAAACGAACCATATTTTACAGGTCATTTCCCTCAAGAACCTGTAATGCCAGGCGTATTACAAGTTGAAGCAATGGCTCAAATAGGCGGTATCTTTGTTCTTTCCGGATTAGACAAACCTGAAACTTATTCTACCTATTTTTTAAAAATCGACAATGTAAAGTTCCGACGAAAAGTTGTTCCGGGAGACACTTTAATTTTACGAGTCGAAATGACTACCGAAATCAGACGCGGCATTGCCACTATGCGAGGCTTAGCCTTTATTGGTGAAAAAGTAGTGTCAGAAGCAGAATTTACAGCACAAATTATTAAAAGCAAATAACACTTAGAATATCATGTCAACAATCTCATCATTAGCTTACATTCATCCTAACGCCATAATAGAAGAAAATGTTATTATAGATCCATTTTCTTATATTGAGGATAATGTAGAAATAAAATCAGGAACTCGTATCATGGCGCATGCTTGCATTATGCACGGAGCAAGGATTGGCAAAAACTGCACTATTTTCCCAAATGCTGTTGTTGCAGGTATTCCACAAGACTTAAAATTCGATAATGAAGAAAGCCTTGCAACCATTGGCGACAATACTGTTATACGCGAATGCGTCACTGTAAATCGTGGCACCAAATCGCGTGGGCATACAGTAATTGGCAATAACTGCCTTCTCATGGCATACTGCCATGTTGCACACGATTGTATATTAAAAGACAATGTAATACTTGGCAATACAGTTCAACTTGCCGGTGAGGTAGAAATTGATGATTATGCTATTTTAAGCGGAGGTACTCTTGTTCATCAGTTTACGAAAATTGGCAAACATGCAATGATTCAAGGTGGTACCCGCTTGGGAAAAGATATTCCACCCTTTTCCATGGCAGGGCGCGAACCAGTGAGCTACGTGGGTATAAACATTGTTGGACTTCGCAGAAGAGGATTTACCAGTGAGCAAATCAATAGCATTCAAGAAGTCTATCGCTATCTTTACCTGTCCGGATACAACATATCGCAAGCATTGGAACGTATTGAAAGTGAGCTTTCGGATTCACCGGAACGAACAGATATTTTAAACTTTGTGCGTTCATCAACACGTGGTGTTGTACGAGGAAACATGGATTAACCAATTCCCCTTTATAGCAAAATGACCTCTATTCAATTTCCTGCCGAATGGTATCCACAAAGTGCTATTCAAATTACATGGCCTCATAAAAACTCGGATTGGACCGATATTCTTGATGAAATAACTCAATGTTACATTGAACTTTCAAAAGAAATAGTAAAACGGACCAAACTCCTAATTGTGTGTGCCGATAGAAAAGAGGTTGAAAAATATTTTACAGTAGCAGAACAAACCCAACTTATTCTAACCGAAATTGAAAGCAACGATACGTGGGCACGTGACCATGGAGCAATTTCTGTTTTCATAGGCGGAAAACCCGTAATCTACGATTTCGGATTCAATGGATGGGGATTAAAATTTGCTGCGAATTACGATAATCAAATTACCGGGAAATTGTTTGAAAAAAACATTTTCTCACCCGATGTTAGCTATCACAATCACCTCAATTTCATTTTAGAAGGCGGTGCAATAGAATCAGACGGGAATGGCACGCTTTTAACTACTTCTAATTGCCTGTTGGCACCAAACCGAAATGAACCTCTTTCAAAAGAAGATATTGAGAACCAATTAATAAAACTATTTGGATTAAAGCGGATATTATGGTTGAATCATGGCTATCTTGCGGGCGATGATACCGACAATCATATTGACACACTTGCCCGATTTTGCAATGAAACAACTATTGCATATGTACAGTGTACGGATATTGATGATGAACATTACGAAGAGTTGCAGAAAATGGAAGAAGAACTTAGAATGTTTCGAACACTTCGTGACGAACCTTATAATTTAATCCCTCTTCCCATGGCGGAGCCAATATACGATCACGATTATCGCTTACCAGCTACGTATGCCAATTTCTTGATTATGAATTCTGCTGTTCTAATGCCTACCTATTCAACTGCCACAGACTCAGTAGCCAAAGAACAACTGCAAAAAGCTTTTCCCAATAAAGAGATTGTTAGTATTGATTGCAGAGTAATCATTAAACAGCACGGCTCGTTGCATTGTATAACAATGCAGTATCCGGAAGGGTTTTTGTAGAAAAAATCAATTCGTTTATTACAAATAGAGTTTCTTCTTTGTGTTTTACTGTGGTTTTGAACAGAAGTTTTTTTTCTAATAAAAACTAATAAAAATTGTGTGAATAAAATCGCAATAAAAATTCATAACTATAAATCAAGGTGTTCCAATAAAGAGTAAGATCATTCCCTCATAAAAATCTTAAAGTATACATTTTATACAAATATTGTTTTTGATAGATGCAACTACATAATAATATTCTACAACTTACAATAAGAATCAATATTTTTAACACTTTTTATTTGGCTGTATCGAATTAGCTGAATATATTTGTATAAATAAATAAAATCAATTGTGAAAAACAAAAGAAGTAATAGGGTCTCCTTAAAAGATGTTGCCAATCGTGCCGGAGTCTCTAAAACCTTAGTCTCTGCAGTTCTGAACGGTAAGGCAAAGCAATATAGAATCAGCGATAAGACTGCATTATTGGTATTGCAAACTGCAAAGGAAATGCAATATTCACCAAACATGATTGCCCGTGGATTGCGTACCGGAAAAGCAGAACTTATTGGTTTAATAGTAACTGATATATCAAACCCATTCTACTCAACAATATCACGAATAATTGAGAACAAAACAAGCGAATTAAATTATAAAGTAATTTTTGGTAGTTCTGATGAAAACCTAAGTAAAACAGAGGAATTAATTGATATAATGCTTAATAAAGGCGTAGATGGATTAATTATTGTTCCATGTGAAGGTTCACAAAAGCTAATTGAAAAATTGCATAATAACAATGTACCTGTGGTGCTCTTAGATAGATATTTTCCTGAATTGAATGTAAGCTATTCGTGTTTAAATAACTACAATGCTACTAAATTAGCCACTTTACATTTGATAGAGCAAGGCTATAAAAATATCTCATTGATTGCTTACAACTCAGAATTAAGCAATATTAAAGACAGAATTTCCGGTTATCAAGAAACCATGATGAAGAATTCGCTTGAAACATCTATCCATGTTAAAAGCGTTGATATAAACAATCCTACACCGGAAATTGAAAAAGCTCTTGATTATTTAATTACTAAAAAGAACACAGAAGCAATCATTTTTATTACAAACGCTTTATTGGTAGCAGGATTACGTAGTTTAAATAAGATGAATAAAGTCATACCCCAAGATGTGGCTGTAGTAGGATTTTATGGAAGCGAATTGTTCGATCTCTTTTATTCGCCCATAACGTATATCAAACAACCTATTGAAGTTATTACCGAAAAAGCCGTGAAGATGCTAATAGATAAAATAAATAAGGGAGAAAACTTCAAATTTTCAAAATCATTTATTGAACCTGAATTGATTATTCAAGATTCATCAATTCGACCCAAATAAAACAGAAGAGATGAGAAACAAAACTGTAAATGTTCTTTTATTTTTAACAATGATTTTTGCATCATCCTACTCGTCAGAGAAAGATTTGTCTTTGCTGAAAATCGGTATTTGTACAAATTACACTAACGGTCTAATAATGAAACCAAGTGGATATTCTTATATTGAGGAAAGCGTGGGTAGATTTCTTATGCCTAAAAAAGACGAAGCAGAGTTTAAAAATATGCTGGAAGATTTGACCGATTTCCCGCTCCCTGTTAAAGCTTGCAATGGATTTATACCAAAAGATTTAAAAAGTGTAGGTCCGGAGTCTTCCCAAGTTGACATATTGGAATATATGGAAACAACCTTCCGCAGAGCAGAAAAGGTAGGAGTAGAGATTATTGTTTTCGGGAGCGGAGGTTCACGCAGTATTCCGGAAGGATTTTCACGTGAAGAAGCTCTCAAGCAATTTGTGACCCTCTGCATGAATATGGCACCGATAGCTGAAAAATATAATGTTGTTGTTGTACTTGAACCACTAAATATAAAAGAGTGTAACTTTATCAATTCCGTAGCAGAAGGTGGAGAAATTGTAAAAAAAGTAAATCATCCCAACTTTCAACTTCTTGCAGATATTTATCACATGAAAATGGACGATGAAACTCCTGAAAATATTGTAAAATATGGCCAGTTCATCAAACACATTCATATTGCAGAAAAAGAGGATCGAGCTGTCCCAGGTACATACAACGAAGACTTCAGTTCATATTTTAGCGCATTAAAAGAAATCAACTACCAGGGCATGATTTCAATTGAGGCTCGATGGGAAGATATGGAGAAACAAGCTCCACTTGGTATAAAAATTATTAAACAACAACTTAAACAGATAAAATAATGGAATCAAGAAGAAGTTTTATTAAAAAATCGGCACTTGGAATAACCGGATTAGCACTTGGCGGAAGAGGCATGTCTGCCAAAAGCTATAAAAATATTATAGGCTCCAACAATAAGATAAGGGTTGGTGTGTTAGGATTTTCTGATCGATTTAAAAACTCCCTTGGTAAAGCTTTTCTGAAATATGCGGAAGAGATGAATTTTGAGCTTTATACCGTTTGTGATATTTGGAACAGACGGCGTGATGAGGGACAAGCATGGTACAAAGCACAAATGGGTGATGGCATACGTACAGCAAGAAATACCGAAGAGCTTTGGTCACAGAAACCCGATGCTGTAATTATAAGTACTGCAGATTTCCAACATGCTCTTCACACTGCAGAAGCCGTAAGAGCCGGATGTGATGTTTATTGCGAAAAACCTTTTGCAGAAACAATGGATGATGCAAATTTTGCATTAAGAGCAGCGCGAGAAACTAATAAAGTAGTCCAAATAGGCTCACAGCGCAGAAGCGGTACAAATTATCATGCAGCACATGACTACATTAAATCAGGGAAATTCGGTAAGATAATCGCAGTAGAAATGACTTGGAATGTAAATCAACCCGGAAGATGGCGTTTGCCGCAACTAACAAAGGAGATAAGAGAACAAGATACCGATTGGAAACGCTTTCTCATGAACCGTCCATATGAACCATGGGACCCTAGAAAATACTTGGAATATCGTCTATTTTGGCCCTATTCTTCAGGAATTCCCGGTCAATGGATGGCACATCAGATTGATACAGTCCATTGGTTCTCAGGACTTGAATATCCTCGTTCAGTAGTAGCTAATGGAGGTATTTATATGTGGAATGATGGAAGAACTAATTATGATACAATTACCGCGGTATTTGATTATGGGACAAATAAAGAGAAAGAAGCTGGGAATGGATTTCAAGTGATTTATTCGTCTCGCCAAAACAACTCATCAGGTGGCACAAAAGAATGGTATTTTTCAAATGGAGGAAAACTTGACTTAGATACAAATATTGTAAACAATGACGGAGGCTTAACAGAAAGACATGCAACAAGTATGGGTATGGAACCTTTTTTGTTGGATACATTTGAGTTACCAAAAATAAAAGTCGAATCAGGAGCAGACACAGGATCAGATCCGCTTACCAATGCCCATATGAAGAATTGGATGGACTGCGTAAGAGACAATAACGTGAAGACAAATGCTCCTGTGGAAGCAGGTTACAGCCACTCCATTGCAGATATCATGGTAACAGCTGCTTTGCGTACCGGACAACGTGCAGTTTTCGATGAAAAAACAAAACAGGTAATAGCCGGTGGAAAAGTCTTTAAATACTAAAATAAAATTACATTAATATCAAAAGCATTATTATTAAAGAACACTATTAAAATCTAAACAAATGAAGAAATTTTTATTGGTACTCACATCACTCCTGCTTACACTTGTTGCATTATCACAACAAGTTATCAATCCTGAGACAGCTTTATCAAGTTATTTAAATAACGAAGATTGTACAAAAGCTTGGGAAATACGAGACACGTATATGGTTGATAAAGTGCAGGCTTTCTCTCTTTTATTGATTTCACAAAAATGGCAAGGCATTCTTTGGAAACATGAGTTAATCGTTTTAGCGCCCGATACAATAGATTATGATGGATCATTACTTTTTATATCCGGAGGATCTGTAAAAGATGGAATGCCTAATTTTTCAAAACATAACGATGAGACAACCCAATTCATGGCAAAATTGGCAGATAAAAACAAAGCAATTGTTGCACTACTTCGTCAAGTACCCAATCAACCATTGTATGATGGGTTATATGAGGATGCTTTGATTTCTTACACATTGAATGAGTTCAAGAAAGATAGCGATTATTCTTGGCCATTGCTCTTTCCCATGGTAAAGAGTGTTCGCAAAGCAATGGATGCGATTCAAGAACTTTCTTCGAAAAAGTTGAATCAAGAAATCAATCGCTTTGTTCTATCGGGAGCATCTAAACGAGGTTGGACTACCTGGTTAACGGGTGCCAGCCAAGATCCCAGAATTATAGCTATTGCACCCATGGTAATCGATATGTTAAATATGCCTGTTACGCTTGAATATCAAAAAGAGATGTATGGCGAATATAGCGAACAAATAGAGGATTACGTAAAACTTGAAATTCCTCAGGCTATTAACAGTGAATTTGGTAATGCATTGGTGAAAATGATCGACCCCTATTCCTACAAAGATAAATTAACTATGCCTAAAATGATTTTTCTTGGGACAAACGATGAATATTGGACTGTAGATGCTGTAAAACATTATATAGACGAAATTCCGGGTGATAACCTCCTACATTATGTTGCTAACGCAGGACACAAACTGGGTGATAAAAAACAAGCCTTTAAAGCATTGAGTGCTTTTTTTGCTCTGAATTTAAATAAATATCCCCTCTCTGTTAACACATGGTTGTTGAAGGAGAAAAGAAGAAATATCAATTTGGAAATAGAAGCAGATGGTAATCAATTATTAAGAACCATGCTCTGGACAGCTTCCTCGAAAGATCGTGATTTCAGAGAAGCGAAATGGACAAGTGAAGAAATCAAATTAAATAAAAAGAGTAAATCGAAAATAGATGCTAAAATAAAATATCCTAAGTCAGGGTACAAAGCATTTTATGTTGATCTATTCTATCCGGATCCCAACGGAGGGGAGTATTCAGTTAGTACACGCACATATGTAACAGATAAAAAACATGTTTTTGTAAAATAATATTTTAAACTAATCTTATAATATCATACAAATGAAAAAAAAATTAATCATTTTGATTACAATTGCTTTTGTTGGATTAAATCTTCAAGCTCAAACTTTAGCAGAAAGACTCGGTTATAAAAAAACGGATAAACTTTTGATTATCAACAACGATGATGTTGGTATGTGTCACGCTGCCAATACCGCAACAATTGAGGGAATGGAAAATGGGCTCATTAGTTCGGCAACAATTATGACTCCATGTCCTTGGTATAACGAAATTGCGCGGTATGCTGCTGCTAATCCCGAAAAAGATTTCGGAGTTCATCTCACACTTACTTCAGAGTGGAAAAATTATCGTTGGGGAACTGTTGCGCCACAAAATGAAGTTCCGGGTCTATATGATGAACAAGGTTATATGTGGAAAGGAGTAAGAGAAGTATACGCTTCTTCCAACACCGAAGAAGCTCTGATTGAGGGACGTGCTCAGATAAAAAAAGCATTAACGAGCGGAATTCCAATTACTCATATTGATTCTCATATGGGTACTTATCAATATTTACCAGATTACATGAATATCTACATTCAATTAGCCGATGAGTTTAATCTTCCTGCTCGAATGCCATCACAATCAACTATAGACAACATGAATTTCCCGAATGTAAGAAAATTATGTGACGAAAAAGGGATCATCTATCCGGACTATTTTATTTTTGAAGAATTTGAGAATTATAAAACTGAAAATGTATTTGAGTTTTGGACAGAATATATTAAGAACCTGAAGCCGGGTGTTACGGAAATATACGTTCACGCAGCTTCCGAAGGCGATGAAATTCGTGCTATTACCGGTTCAGCGGAAAAGCGAATCAAAGAGCTGGAGTTTTTTACCAGTGATACTCTGAAGAAACTAATTGAAGATGAAGGAGTTATTGTTATCGGATACCGCCCGCTGCTTGAATTGCAAAGAAAAAACAGAAAATAACACTCAACAAAAAGACACTAAAAGTTAACAAAGAGCAACATCAATAAAAAAGCGATAAAAAATTAAAGATAATAGAGATTAAGCTCTCTAAGGATGAGTCGAAGTTTTTGAAAAAAGTCTATCGACTCTTGTAATTGTTCAATTATAACAATAAGTTAAAAAAATAAAATTATTAAATTATCTAACCTATGAAACAAAAATTATTATTCCTGTTTTTCATCTTTTCAGGCATTTTGATTTTCATTTTGCCATCTTGTAGCGATGAAGAATCACGTCCAACTTTTCCTTTATCGGCTGAGATTTTTCACAGTACCGATGGAAAACAAGTTGCTTTTACAGCTCTCACACATCAAGCAGACAGTTGGTTGTGGGATTTTGGCGACGGAAACATCAGTAATGAACAAAATCCGGTTCATATATACGAAGATGGGGGATATTACATTGCTACTTTAACTGTTAAAGACAAAGTGGGCAATTCTATAACTAAAGAAGTGAAATTAGCCATTGATCTCACACCTTATTCACTGCTTACGGGTGATCATACAGTAGATGGCTACAATGGTAAAACCTGGAAACTATCAGCCGATCATCCAACCGGAGGCGATTATTTAGGCAATGCCGATGCAGAATTGAGTGCTATTGCAGGAGTACCCAAACCACTCCCAATGGGGATTTTCGATTTGGAATTCGGCATGGGCGATGTGTATAAAGATGAATACACATTTTTCAATGACGGTAGCTACAAACATGATGTGAAAGAGGATGGGGCATCTTTTAGTGGACTTGTATATGAAATGGTTACCACAGGAGGAGCCGGAATTATTAATGCTAATGGAAAAGATTATGGCTTATGTATTGCAAAATACACACCGGAAGAAAATGCCACCTTTATTTATAAGGAGAATGATAATCTCACCATTTCTTCTGTTTATGGTCCGGGAGGTAAATTAACCTTCGAGAATGTTACCACTCTCGATTTTTCAGGAACTGAGTTTGTAGGATTCAGAGATTTTCAGAGAAAAATAATTGTTAACAGCATTACTGATAAAAGGATGCAACTGACAATGTTTATGGCGGCATCGGACAAAGCAATTGGTGTAAACACCCATGCTCTTGTATTAAGTTTTGAGGTTGTTAAATAAAAATCAATTTAAATTAATCGATATGAAGTTAAAAAACAGATTTAAAATAATAACAAAGCACCCGTATCCTTTTATTCTAATAGTTATACTGCTCCTGTTCTCCAGTGATGTTGTTTTTGGCGCAACATTACCTGACAACAGAGAAATTGATCAGGAGATTATACAGATAGAAGGTACCGTTACTTCTGCTATTGATGGAACATCACTACCGGGAGTTAGCATTATTATAAAGGGAACAGTAACCGGTACTATAACAGACTCGAATGGAGAATATAGTATTCATGCACCTAATAACGCAACATTGGTTTTTTCCTTTATAGGTTTCCAAAAACAAGAGGTTGCCATTCGTGGTCGCAATCTAATAAATATTGAAATGGAGGAAAGTATTGAAGCCTTGGAAGAGATCGTTGTTACCGCACTGGGAATCAAACGCGAAGAGAAATCTCTTGGATATTCTGTAGGCCGGGTTTCAGGAGAAGACTTAACCAGAGTTGCTCAGGAAAATGTTTTAAGCTCAATGGCAGGAAAGGTTTCCGGTGTTACCATTAGCTCAACCGGCGGTGCAGGTTCAACCGTTAGCATGGTTATTCGAGGAGCAACCTCAATGACTAGCGATAATCAACCACTCTTTGTGGTGGACGGAGTACCTATGGCAAGTACAACAAGCAATGTTGGCGGATTTGGAAGCGATAATCGCGTAGATTATGGTAATGCCATTGCTGATCTTGACCCGGAAAGTATAGAAAGTATTTCTATTCTTAAAGGACCAAGTGCAGCAGCATTATACGGAACACGAGCCGGAAATGGAGTGGTACTTATAACCACTAAAAAAGCACCAGACCGTGAAGGAATGAAGGTGACAGTTACCTCCAATACAGTATTTGATATTCCTTCACGCTATTTGAACGTTCAATCGCAATTTGCTACAGGAAACTTTTCTTTCAGACCCGAAAATTTTGGAGGAGGTATTTTACCAAATATTAATCCAATTGATGGGCAAGGGGCAGGACCCGAAAACGACAAAGGGTACTGGGCTGTGCAGTGGCACTCTCCATTGGATGCAAACAACACTCCGGTTCCGATTGAGGTTGTTTCATACCCCAATAATGTTCGTGACTTTATAAAAGATTTCGGGATTACTACAACAAATGGTGCATCCATTTCCAACAGCAGTGAGGTTTTAAATTACAGACTTGGAGTTACAAATATGACCCACAATGGATTAATACCGAATTCAGATCTTCATAAAAACAGCGTTACTCTTGCTGCAAGCTCAAAAATGCATGATAGTTTTACAATAAGTAGTAACATGAATTTCACAAATTCATGGGCCGATAACAGACCTGCATCAAACCGCGGCACTAATCCTTTGGAATGGGCATATAGCAATCCTTCTAATATAGATATAAATTTGTTGAAAAATTATGGAACAGGGAGCGACATAAAAAGAGTTTCGGAGAAACATGAGAATCCCTATTTTTTAGCTCACGATGTTAATAACAGCTTTAATCGTTACCACGTTTATGGAAACATTATGGCTAACTGGGAAATCTCATCTAAACTGAATGTAATGGGTAGAATGACATTAAACAAAACCGATGAGATTCGTGAATCTAAAATTGCTCCCGGTTATACCAAAGAAGCTAATAACGGAGCATATGGTATTACAACGAGTACTGGTTTAGAACAAAACATCGACGGATTGATAACTTTTGCTGACAAATGGAATGATTTCTCATTAACTGCTTCAGCCGGAGGAAATATCCTTTATTCTAAATCATCAAATGCCAGCAACTCATCCAAAGCAGGCTCAGGATTGATAGTACCAAATGTATTCACAATTCAGAATATAGAATCAAGTGCTCTTGTTTATAACAATTATCGATATGAAAAGGGGATCAACAGTCTTTATGCTATGGCAAATCTTGACTGGAAAGATATTGTTTATCTTGATCTCACCGCACGAAATGATTGGTCAAGCACCCTACCTCGCGAAAATAGATCTTATTTTTATCCTTCGGGATCATTAAGCATCTTAGTAAGCGAAATGTTTAACATGGGAAATAAAGTAGACATGTTCAAAATAAGAGGTGGCTGGGCACAAGTAGGTAACGATACATCGCCTTATCGCCTATTAGCAACTTATCAGGATGCAGGTCAATGGGGCGATGCTATCAGACTTCAAAAACAGAGTGGATTACTTAGTCCCAATCTGTTGCCTGAAAAGGCAACCTCTTTTGAAATTGGAGCCGATATAAGATTTTTCTCAAATCGACTTCGCCTTGATGGAACTTACTATATCGTTAATAACCGAAACCAAATTTTAGGAGTTCCACTGGCAGCTTCAAGTGGTTTTAGTGGAGTCCAAATTAATGCAGGACGTTTGCAAAGTAAAGGAATAGAGTTTTTACTCGGCGTTACACCCATTAAGACACGTGACTGGAAATGGGACTTAAATCTAAATTTCACAAAAAATGATACCCGAATTATGGAATTAACAGAAGATGTTGAATTTATAGAATTCTGGTCTGAGGGCAGAGTGAAAAACATTGGTTATGTTAAAGACAATAAATTAGGGCAAGATGGGCGTGTAGGAAACCTCTATTCGCGCAAAGTAATGCGAGTAACTGATAAAAGCTCTAAGTATTATGGTTATCCTATACTTAGTACCGGTCAAGAAGTTGAATGGCAAGGAGAAGAGGAATACTCGCTGGTTGGAAATTACAACCCGGATTTTATTATGGGGTTACAATCGACTGTCTCCTTTAAAAATTTCACATTAAATATGACATTCGATTGGAGATATGGCGGGCAATATGTATCGCAAACATATCGTTATTTCTCTGAAAAACTGCTTACACAATCTTGGCTTGATGAGTTGGTTCATCCCGGAGACTTCGGTGGAGGACCAAGCGAAGCACTTCGCGACTGGGTGATAGCAAATGAAGATAAATTTTTATTAAGCGACCGCTTGAGACCGATTGGAGGACCAACACCCGACTATGGAGGCTTCGCTGAAAACTTAAGTGGCAACACCGTCTACGATGGAACATTTGCTCCGGGAGTGCAAGGCTACCATGATGAAAATGGAAAGTTTATTTTGGAAAAAGAGAACCTTGGTGCCGAAGGAACCACTTTTATACCTTATGTCCTTAGCTATCCATGGGATATTGGACATACAAGCATGTTTGATGCCGATTATCTGAAATTGAGAGAAATTTCACTGAGTTATCGTTTGCCGGATAAATACGCTCGTAGAATGAGACTCAATGACGTGAATTTATCAATCTACAGTCGCAACATTATGCTTTGGACAAAAGATTCAAGTTTTGGAGTAGACCCGGAGAGAGCTTATCAAGCCTCAGGCAGTAGTTTTTATCAAGGGGTTGAACGATATAATGTAGATCCCTGGGTTGTTCCTTTAGGATTTAAAATTGATTTCACATTTTAATTAAAAAATTAAGATTATGATAAAAATAGAGAAAAACTATATATTAATTATATTTACTATCCTGTTTACATTGATGAACTCATGTAAAGACTTGGATGAGTTAAATATTAACCCGAATGGTGTGGATCCAGATGTTGCAGATCTCAATCTGCTGATGCCAACTTTCATTACAAACGTTGGACAAAATGTTGTGAATTTGGGGTTCGGCGATATTGCAGGTGTTATGCAACATACACAAAAAGATGGTTGGACCGGTAGTCACAACAGCTATGAATGGACCAATAACAGCCATAGCTGGGGAGGATATTATGGCATTCTAAGAAATGTGGATGAATTTCATCAAAAAGCGGTGAAAAATAATTACGAGTTCCATGAAGGAGTTGCACTCGTAATGAAAGCTTATGTTTTTGGATTAATTGCCGATCTGTGGGGTGATGCCCCTTTAACTGATGCTCTGAAAGCTGATTTAGGAGAAGAATACTTTAAACCGGTTTTTGATCCACAAAAAGATATTTATCTTTCCATACTTAATGATTTGAAAGATGCAAATATCTTTTTGTCTAAGGACAAAGCTATCTACGAGAATATTTCAGCAACACAAGATGTTTTGTATAAAGGCAACGTAGCAAAATGGCGAAAATTTGCTAATTCTCTT
>JAQVGF010000189.1 GCA_028696875.1 Dysgonamonadaceae bacterium | reverse complement strand
TAATTCAAAAAAATAGCATTTGCGAATGTTTTTCTGATATTCTTGTTTTTGTTAACATATCGGTCATTTTTTATTTAGGGATTGTGCCGAAATAACTTGACGCTTTAAACTTGCTCTTTTGTCCTTTAACTTCCTTAAAAATTCATTAAATAGCCCGCTATTCGCTGAATTTTCAAGTCGTTAATGAATAAAATAGTTCCGTTTCAAACAGTCAACTTATTTCATTAAAAACCCTTAGTTCAAAGATACGAAATCCCCTTTCCTTTTTTGATTTTATTTTTTTTAATATGCAAGACAACTCGTTTACAAACACAAAGAAGAGTTGGTTTGAGATATGTTTGCATACAAATAACAAAAAAGTCTGATGTGTATAATTCATCAGACTTTTTGTTTACCCTTTATTAAATCAACCAAAAGTGATAACCTAAAACTACCCTTTCTTGATTTTTTACGGGTATTTCGGTGTTTAAAACCTTATTTAAAAGCAGACTTTGCTTTTTTGTAATTCTCTTTCCAGGCATCGTACACTTGATCCAGAAATTCATCAAAACTCTCTTTAACTATATCCCATCTACTTTCAGTGAGAACTTCATAGTCGTCTAATTTTGCAGTTAAATCCTTTTTAATTTCTTTTAATCTCGAAAGTTTTTGATTATATTCATGTTTTAGATCATCGGATACAGTGCCGGCTTTTTTTTCCATCTCATTAATATGATTAATTACTTCGTCTAAAACTGAATGTGCTTTTTGTCTAAATTCTTCGTTTTTCATATCGCTTAATTAATTTAATGTGTAAACAATAAACGTTTTCATCTTGTATTTAGTTCAAACACTTAATAATGATATTTTGCGTGAATTAAATAAACGGTTTATTCTTACAAAGAAAACTATTCAGTATCTTTGCCATTAGATCATTAATAATATTTTTTATGTTGAATATTGTAATTTTTGGTGCACCCGGTTCAGGCAAGGGTACACAAAGTCAGAAGTTGATAGATAAATATCATTTAATGCACATTTCGACGGGAGACATTCTTCGGTCCGAAATAGAAAATCGAACAGAATTAGGAAAACATGCCGCTAAATTTATGAATAGAGGAAAGCTTGTACCTGATGAAATGGTTATAGACATTTTACATGAACTCTTTATTCATAAGCCAGCCAAAGTAGGATATATTCTTGATGGTTTTCCGAGAACATTAGAACAGGGTAGGGCATTAGATGATATGCTGCAGCGTGAAAATGAAAATATTAAAGTTGTGCTTAGTTTGGAAGTAGATGAAGCGGTTTTGACGGAAAGATTAATTAAGCGTGGCGAAATTTCCGGTAGAAATGACGATACAGCAGAAACAATCAAATCAAGACTTCAGGTCTATAATCGTCAAACTGCTCCGCTGAAAGAATATTATGCAACACAAGACAAATTGGTGAACATAAATGGAATGGGAACCATTGACGAGATATTTACACGCATTGAAAAAGTAGTTGATAGATTGGATTATTAAAAATCTGACTCTAAACTTAAAATAACTTCCACGAAAAAAGAAAAATAATATGGCTGAATCCAATTTTGTAGATTATGTAAAAATATATTGCCGTTCCGGCAAAGGTGGAAGGGGTTCATCTCATTTTCGTCGCGAAAAATATATCCCAAGGGGTGGACCAGACGGAGGTGATGGCGGTGAGGGCGGAAGCATTATATTGCGTGGCAACCGAAACTATTGGACGTTGCTGCATCTTAGGTACGAACGTCATATTATAGCAGAAAGCGGAGAGCCCGGATCGGGGAGCAAGTCCAGCGGTAAAAAAGGAGAGAGCAAAGTGATTGAGGTTCCATGCGGAACGGTTGTTTATGATGCTCACACAGGTGATTATATTTGCGATATCACTGATCATAACGAAGAATATATTCTGCTGAAGGGCGGACGAGGAGGACTTGGCAACACTCGTTTCAAAACTTCCACCAACCGTGCTCCGCGCTATGCACAGCCGGGAGAACCGTTCGAAGAGCGTTGGATAATTTTGGAACTTAAACTTCTTGCGGATGTAGGGCTGGTTGGTTTTCCAAATGCCGGAAAATCGACACTGCTATCGGTTGTTTCGGCGGCGAAGCCGAAAATAGCCAACTATCCATTCACAACTTTAGTGCCTAATTTGGGAATTGTAAGTTATCGCGATAACCAATCTTTTGTGATGGCGGATATTCCGGGTATTATTGAAGGAGCAAGCGAAGGCAAAGGGCTTGGGTTAAGATTTTTGAGGCACATTGAGCGAAACTCGTTGTTGTTGTTTATTATTCCGGCAGATTCAGATGATATTAAAACCGAATTTTCAATTCTTTTGAATGAGCTAACACAATACAATCCGGAGTTGGCTGATAAAAAACGATTGTTGGCAATTTCTAAAACCGACCTGCTCGATGATGAGTTGATGCATGCCATTGCTCAAGAGCTGCCTGATATTCCTTACGTGTTTATTTCTGCTGTAACTACTTACGGTATTGCTGCTCTCAAAGATATGCTCTGGAGAGAGCTAAATAGCGAAGAGATTCAGATAGGACCTACAACAGAGAAAGATTCGCTTGTTCATCGCAACTTAGACATAAAGAGTGTGGTTTTTGACGAGGAAGAAGATACACCAGATAGACCGGAAGAAGAGGATTACGACGAAGAAGAGGATGAGTGAGAGGTAAGTGGTAAGTTGTAAGTTGTAAGTGGTAAGTGATAAAACACGTTCAGCTTTTAACTCTTAAAGTAGTTAAATAACAAAACAATAAATATATCTATATATACAAAATGAAAGTTCACCCTGATAATCCCAATCTGCTTCAATTTAGTATTCTAAACAACGAAGGAGGCGTGGAGCATTTTTGCACCACACGCGAGGGTGGAGTGAGTAAAGGCGAATTTTCATCGTTCAATCTGGGAAATTTCTCGGACGATGATCCCATGGATATCTATGAAAACAGGCAAATTCTGGCTCGTATGTGGTATATGGAGGACAAAGACTTTATTGTTCCTCATCAAACCCATGGAACAGAAGTTTTGCTGATTGATGATGAGTTCCAACAACTCGATTCTTCATCTAAAATTAATGCTCTTTATGGAATTGATGCTACAATTACAAACATGAAGAATATTTTTTTGTGTGTAACTTCTGCCGATTGTGTGCCTATATTAATCTACGATAAGAAAAAAGAGCTTATTGCAGCCGTTCACGCCGGATGGAGAGGTCTTGTTCAGGGCATTCTCGAAAATACTATTGACAAAATGAAGAGCATTTTTCAGGCAGATCCGTCTGATTTTATTGTGACAATTGGTCCTTCAATCTCTTTGAAAAATTACGAGGTAGGAGAAGATGTAGTTTCGAAATTATTGATGATGAATATAGACTTCACGCATTCATCCCTCCTGAATACAAAAACGAATAAACGACACATCGATTTAAACCAAATAACTCACGACAAATTAGTAAAGCTTGGTGTTCCATCCCATCAAATTGAAAAAACTGATTTGTGTACTTACGATAACGATAAACTTTTCTTTTCAGCTCGTCGGCAGTCTACACATTGCGGACGTATGTTGTCGGGGATTAAGTTGGTTGGAAGGAAGTAGGAATTAAGAGTGAAGAATGAAGAATGAAGAGTGAAGAATGAAGAATTAAGAGTTGAGACTTGGTGGTGAGAATAAGGGAGATAAAAATAAGCAATACCTGATAAACAAAAACACGAAAGAAGACAAAAAAAGGCTGCCTAAAATCTATTTTTAGACAACCTCTTTGCACTGTTTATTTAACTTTTATGCTATTAAAGCAATAGTCTCATAAATTAAAAGCTTAATAGCGATCGCTAACAGTTTTCCAATCTATAATTTTCCAAACTTCTTTTAAGTGTTCGGCGCGGCGGTTTTGATAATCTAAGTAATAAGCGTGTTCCCAAACGTCGAAACCCAAAATTGGAGTAAGCCCTTTGGTCAGAGGATTTCCGGCGTTACTTTCTTTCTCAATAGAAAGATTTCCGTTATCGTCTTTTGCAAGCCAAACCCAGCCTGATCCGAATACACTCAAACCGGCCGCGTTAAATTCTTCTTTAAACTTATCAAAAGATTCAAACTTAGAATTAATAGCTTCCGCTAATTTTCCTTTGGGTTCACCTCCACCATCGGGGCTAAACGAAGTGAAGTATAGTTGGTGGTTCAATGCTTGACCCGCATTATTAAAAATGGCGCCATCGCTTTCTTTCACAATTGTTTCTAAGTCGGCATTTTCAAATTTAGTTCCAACAACAAGTTTATTCAGATTGTCTACATAAGCTTGATAAT
>JAQVGF010000034.1 GCA_028696875.1 Dysgonamonadaceae bacterium | reverse complement strand
TGATTTGATTTGGTGGCGAAACTTCGGTTATTAAGGAATTGATGGATGATTAGGAATGTTTATTATGAGATTTTATACGAAATAAAGTATGCTATTCTATATATCTATTTTTTCTCTCGGCAATGTAAGAACTCACATTCAACTATGCTGTGATTTTATTGCCGGTTTATGTAAGTCGCTGTTTAACTGGGCTTTAGCCACATTGAGATTTATATTGATTAAACGCCTAATTCATTATATTCATTTATAGTTGTTTAGCGTCAAATAAAACATCTAAAAAATGTTTCGGTGTATGCTCATCTAATACTTATTTACTCGCGCAAAGTCGCTGAGAATGCTAAGTTGCAGAGTATCAAATGTATACTCTATTTATTTGTAATATTTTAGCATAATACTTCAAAATAAAAAATCGTTTTTCATTAAAAAGTTTCATCAAAAAAATATTTCGGAAAAATCTCAACGATTAAATAATCGACCTTGATACGTGTTTCTTTCTTTGAATCGCTTGATAACTTTTTGAGCAAGCTCATGATTTTTTATGCCCCAATTGGGAGCTATTAACAGCTCTTTTGGAGATTGCGAAGCAAATCGTTCTATATAAAAATCGGGATTTAGAAGTTCAGAAAAATCGACACAAAGATCAACGTACTCTTTTAATTCAAAAATGTGGAACGACTCGGGCAGTAATTTATATTCTTTTGCCATGGCTGTCCCTTTTACAATTTGAAGTTGATGGAGTTTGATTGTCGTCAAGGGCAAAGCGGATAGGGTAGAGGCGTGACTTAATATTTCCTGGTACGATTCACCGGGTAATCCTAAAATCATGTGAGCACCTACAGGAATGCCTCGTTGAGACGTTTTTATTATGGTCGCAGAAGATTTTTCAAACGTGTGCTGTCTGTTTACTCGCTCAAGCGTTTTGTTCAGAGTTGACTCCACTCCATATTCAATAAGTACAAAGTGTGTTTTGTCTATTTTTTCAAAATAATCGAGCAACTCATCCGACATGCAATCGGGACGTGTACTAACAATAATTCCTACTACATTGGGATAAGCAAGTGCTTCTTCATACAATGGAATAAGGGATTCAACGTCGGCGTATGTATTTGTGTATGATTGAAAATAGGCAAGATATTTCATATCGGCATATTTATGCGAAAAGAAATTGATGCCTTCCTTCAATTGTTCAGAAACAGTCTTAGTGCCAACACCATAGGCAGGACTGAAACTTTTGTTGTTGCAATAGGTGCATCCTCCTCGTCCTTTCGTTCCATCACGATTGGGACAGCTGAAGCCGGCATTTATCGATATCTTCTGCACTTTGTATGGAAAGTGCAGTGATAGATACGTTGAGAAATCGTTAAAGGTTTTGATTGATTCTTCCATCATAGAGATTTATTGACAAATGCAAAGGTAAATTATTTTTTAAGGACCACTTACGTATAATATATTTTTATTTAATGAATTATCCGATTTGAGATGAGAGGGTTTTAGCTATAAATAAAAAAAGCCACCCAATCAAGAGCAGCTTTTTTATCTATTTGTGAAAAATCAAAAATGAATTATTCTTCCGATTTAGTCTCGGTATCCTCCTCTTTGGGTTTTTCCTTTTCAGGTTCATCAGTTTTGCTTTCAGCATCGTCAGCTTTCTTTTCAGATTTCTTTTCTGTTTTCTCAGCTTCCTTTTCTGTTTTTTCGACTTTCTTTTCTGCTGTTTTCTCAACTTTATCTTCAGTCGTCTTCTCAACTTTCTCGTCAGTTGCTTCCTCAGTTTTCTCTTCAGTTTGTTTTTCAACTTTCTCGTCAGTTGGCTTTTCAACTTTCGTGTCAGTTGATTTATCTACTTTTTCATCAGTTGATTTATCTGCTTTCTTTTCGGTTGATTCCTCAACTTTCTTTTCAGCTTTTGCTTCTGCTTCTGCAGGTACTTTTTTAGCCTCTTTAGCATCTTCCGCTTCAACAGGTTTTTCTACAACGTCCTCGCTTTTTTCAGCCTTTTCTGCTTCTTTTGCTTCTTTCTTGTCTAAGGCTGCTTTGGCTGCGGTTAACTTTTTACTGTCAAGTTTTTCTTTCAATGCAGCTAACTCCTCAATATCTCCCAAAGTAGATTTTTCTATTGGAGAAGTTGGAGCGCCGGTTGTTGCCTCTTCGCTTTTACGGCTTCTTCTTCTGCCACTTGCTTTCTTCTTAGAATCGGAGGGAGCTTGTCCACCGGTTTGTTCGTCTTCGTAGGCACGACTGTGAGATACCAAAATTCTTTTTGAATCCTTGTTGAATTCAACAATTTTGAAATCTAATTTTTCATCCAATTGGGCTTGTGTTTTGTCTTCTTTTACTAAGAATTTTGATGTAGCAAATGCTTCAACACCATAGGGTAAAGAAATAATTGCACCTTTGTCCAATAGTTCTACAACAGTACCTTCGTGAACAGAACCAACCGTGAAGATTGTTTCAAATACTTCCCAAGGATTTTCCTCCAATTGTTTGTGACCTAAGCTTAAACGACGATTTTCTTTGTCTACTTCTAAAACCTGAACTTCAATTGTGCTTCCAAGTTCTGTAAACTCGCTTGGGTGTTTTATCTTTTTGGTCCACGAAAGGTCGGAGATATGAACAAGACCTTCTACACCTTCTTCAATTTCAACAAATATTCCAAAGTTAGTGAAGTTACGTACAATTGCTTCGCGTGTGCTTCCAACAGGATATTTTTCTTCAATATTTTCCCATGGATCGGGTTTCATTTGTTTCATGCCGAGCGACATTTTTCTTTCTTCTCTGTCTAAAGTAAGTACAACAGCTTCAATTTCGTCGCCAACTTTCAGAAAATCTTGTGCGCTACGCAAATGTTGAGTCCAACTCATTTCGGACACATGAATTAATCCTTCTACTCCTTGTTCTATTTCAACAAATGCACCGTAGTCGGCCATTACAACCACTTTTCCTTTTACAACATCGCCCACTTTTAGTTCAGTATCAAGAGCATCCCACGGATGTGGTGTCAATTGTTTCAGACCAAGAGCAATACGTTTTTTCTCATCATCAAAGTCGAGAATAACAACATTTATTTTGTCGTCTAATTGTACAACCTCTTCCGGGTGTTGAACGCGTCCCCAAGATAAGTCTGTAATATGAACAAGTCCGTCAACACCGCCAAGATCAATAAATACACCGTATGAAGTAATGTTTTTTACAATACCTTCTAATACTTGACCTTTTTCTAATTTGGCAATAATTTCTTTTTTCTGTTGCTCTAATTCTTCTTCAATTAGCGCTTTGTGCGAAACTACAACGTTTTTGTATTCAGGATTGATTTTAACTACTTTGAATTCCATTGTTTTATCTACAAAGATGTCGTAATCGCGGATTGGTTTTACGTCAATTTGAGATCCCGGTAGGAAAGCTTCAATTCCAAATACATCTACAATCATACCGCCTTTTGTGCGGCTTTTGATGTATCCTGTAATAATTTCGTTGTTTTCGAGAGCTGCATTTACACGATCCCACGAACGCGATGCGCGTGCTTTTTTGTGAGATAATATTAATTGCCCCCTTTTGTCTTCTTGACTTTCAATATAAACTTCTACTTCGTCTCCTACCTTTAAGTCTGGGTTGTAGCGAAATTCATTTAATGAAACAATACCTTCTGATTTGAATCCGATGTTGATAAGAACTTCACGTTTGTTCATCTCAGTGATGGTACCCATAACTACTTCTTTATCGCTAATTTTACTTAGCGTTTGGTCGTATGTTTCGGTTAATTCTTGTTTTTGTTCTTTGCCGTAGGTTTCGCCTTCAGCATAGGCGTCCCAATCAAAGTCTTGAATGGGAGCATTTTTTAATTCTTCACTCATTTGTTGATTTAAAAAAATTGTAATTAATAAAGTTAGACATTATATTATTTGTAAAAACGGTTGCAAAGATACACTGTTTTTTTGTATAAACCAATTCATTACGAGATAATTTTGATTTTCTGAAATCCATGATTATGCCGATATCTTTCTGTTTTATTAGGAACAAAGAGAGGGTAAAAATCAAGGTAGATTTTGAACGGAAATGAAAAAAGAGCTAAGTTTACGTTCTACTTAGCTCTTTCATCATCTGTATTGTATTATAAAAATTACCTTTACACGTAGTGCCTGCAAGAAAACCATTGTTTATTGAGTCTACGGATAAGAAAAAGTCAGTGACTACACCAACAACCCATTTGACACCTCGTCTCGCGCTGCTTTTCCAACCAATGTTTCTATCAATTGAAGAGAAAAACTGATGGCAAAAGCCGGTCCCTTTCCAGTAATTATATTTCCGTCTACTGTAACCGGTTCGTGGGTAACAGTTGCTTCAATAAGTTCGGCTTCAAACCCCGGGTAACAAGTTGCACGTTTGCCCTTTAACAAACCCATATTCCCCAATACCATAGGAGCAGCGCAAATGGCACCAATAAATTTATTTTCTGCAAACTCTTTGAGTTGTGATTTTACACCTTCGTGTTCGTTAAGATTTTTTGCGCCGGGCATTCCACCGGGTAGAACAAGCATGTTATAATCGGCAAAATTGACATTATCAAAAAGTTTATCTGCTTCAACAGGTATGTTGTGTGCACCTTTAACGGTTTGATCGCCGGTCACAGAAACAGTTGTTACTGCTACTTCAGCTCTGCGTAATATATCTATTATTGAGATTGCTTCAATTTCTTCAAATCCTTCTGCTAAGAATACGACTACTTTTTTCATATTGTTTTTTTTATTTGAGATTAAACTTATAGGTAATGATACCTTGTTGATTATTAGCGGAATTTATGGAGTTGAATTTTGTGCTTCGGGCAGCTTTTATGGCTTCGTTGCGCAATGTGCTGCTGGGAGTGTTTGTTCCACGACCGATTTCAGCATCTATAACATTGCCACTTGGATCAACTGTTATGTTCACAACAACTGTGCCGTAATCGTCAACCGTATATCGTGGTTGTGTAAGACCGCCTCTTCCTAAACTTCTTCCGTCTAAATTGTATGATCCAATGCCTCCCACTCCGCTGGTTGCTCCTTGGGATGCATTCCCGGTAGAAACTCCTTGAGTTCCTTCTCCCTCTGTGGTTCCTCTGCTGGCGCTTGTGTTATCGCCAAACAATCCGGACATCTCTTTATTTATTGCTCTGCTACGCGCTTCTTCTTCTCTTTTTTTACGTTCTGCCTCCTCTTGTTGACGCCGCTGTTCTGCTAACAGAGCTTGATTTTTCCGTTCCTCTTCTTCTTTTTCTCTGTTTTTTTGTTCTGTAACAGAAATCGAAGGTTCGTCGCTTTGTGTTATTAACGAGGGTTGGGCAGGAATGTTCTGAGGTCTTTCTATTTCCTGAACAGGTGGCGTGGGTTCGCGCAAGGGCGCTTCTTCATAACCGGAAGCGTCCTCTACATTTCCAAACATCACCGGAATACCGCCAAGGTCTTGGGGCGGACTGGCAAGTGAGAAAAAGGAAAACAAAAGAATAATTAGAAGCAATATCATAAAGATAGCCGCTCCAACCACACCTGTTATTTCTTCTTTTGTAATCATTTTTTTTGTATGCTTACGAGTGAATCTTATTTTTTTTATTTTGGTCTGGTCATTAATACCATTTTAAATTTATGCTGATTGGCAATATCCAAAATTCGAACTATTTCGCGGTAAGGAACGCTTTCGTCCGCGTAGAGTGCGACAAATATATTTGGATCTTCGCTATACGATGACTCAAGAAAGGGAGTTATTGCTTCAAAAGGAACTTCTCTTTCCATATCACCACCCGCTGCCACATAATAACGCATTTCTGCATCAATAGTTACCCTTGTGAGTGGTTTTGCTTGAGCTTGTTGTTGTGCTTTTGGCAATAACACTTTTATTGCACTGGGAACAACAATGGTGGATGTAATCATAAAAAATATCAATAGCAGGAAAATAACATCCGTCATCGATGCCATGCTAAACCCTGATTCTATTTTATGTCTCTGTTTAAGTGCCATAATGTATTTAAGATGCTGGTTCGTTCAATATATCCATAAATTCCATGATGCGCATTTCCATCTTGTTTATGACTCCTTTAATGAGTGTGGTTAGATAATTGTATGCAAACATTGCAATAATACCAACTATAAGACCACCAACCGTGGTGATAAGTGCTTCGTAAATACCGGTTGACAAGGTTGTTACATCAACGTTGGCACCTTCGCTTGCCATGCTCATAAAAGCTTTCACCATTCCGGTAACTGTTCCCAGAAATCCAATCATGGGTGCTCCTGCGGCAGTTGTAGCCAATATAGGAAGCCCTTTTTCAAGTTGAGCAATTTCTATATTACCCACGTTTTCCACAGCACTGGTTACGTCAGTCATTGGTCGCCCCAATCGGGTTATTCCTTTCTCCACCATTCGTGCTGCCGGAGTATCTGTTTTACGACAAAGCGATAAAGCAGCCGAAACCTTTCCTTCATGAATGTAATCTTTAATTCTATTCATAAAAGTTGCATCTTCCTGTCTTGCTTTTTTTATTACAAGAGTTCGTTCGATTAAAACATAAATGGACAGAAATAGAAGAATTAATAAAACAATCATCAGCCAACCGCCTTTTACAGCTAAGTCAAGGGCATTCATAGTAACTGCAGATGTTTCAACTGATGTGCTTGCTTGTTGTAGTGAATCTAAAGCCGCAGTTGGAATTTGTAATATATTCATAGTTTAAAAGTGCATTTATGTTTTTCGATTTAATTTCTTTTGCAGGAGGTAAAGATAACTAACTAATTTGTTTTAGTACGTCTTTACAATATGGTTAAACAATTTTTATATGCTTTTATTGTTTTTTCCAATCCCATATACAATGCGTCGGAAATAAGTGCATGTCCAATTGAAACTTCTTTTATCCAAGGAATATTTACAATCAAATAATTTAAATTTTCTAAGTTTAAATCGTGTCCGGCATTTAGTCCCAGGCCAAGATTGCGCGCCAACATAGCAGCTTCAATAAAAGGTGCAATAGCTGTTACCTTATCTTCTGCATAAGATTTTGCATACGGTCCGGTGAAAAGCTCAATCCGATCGGTTCCTATTTTAGAAGCAGCTTTAATTTTTTCTAAATCGGTTTCCATAAAAAGCGATGTTCGGATTCCGGCAGCTTGCATTTCGGCTACAATTTCCGAAAGGAACAATTCGTGAGTTACCGTATCCCAACCTGCGTTGGATGTGAGGACATTAGGCGCATCGGGTACAAATGTAACCTGGTTAGGTTTAATTTTTTTCACCAAGGAAATAAATTCGGGAGAAGGATATCCTTCGATATTAAACTCAGTAGTGATTTTTGACTGAAGATCGAAAACATCTTTTTGTCTGATGTGTCGTTCATCAGGTCTGGGATGAACGGTAATACCGTCTGCTCCAAAACGTTGACAGTCTTCTGCAACTTTCAAAATGTCAGGAGTATTTTCGCCACGTGCATTTCGTAACGTGGCAACCTTATTTATATTAACGCTTAATTTCGTCATGATGTGTGTAAAGGGAGTTTGCTTCTGTTAAATATTAGGTACAAAGATACGTAAATTTTCAACCAATTTGAAAAGTAAAGAAAACAATTAGTCGATTTATTGTTCTTAAAGAATGAATTTTTTTTACATCTTTGTAGTAGTCTTTGAGGAAAAACAGTAAATAGGAAACAAGTGTTTCGGGAAAAGTCAGTTACTTTACTAAATCTCACTTTTTCAAATACTTCGTTAGTGAGTCATCCGTTTATTAATCAAAGACTCGAGAAGCAAAATAACTTGCTGACACAAAAAACAGAGAGGATTATATTTTATGCAAACAAAAGAGTTCATAAAGCAACAGGTGAAAAAATTTGCTGCCGGCATTACGCCTGAGCAATTTATGGAGTTAACGGAGCAGGAACACTCTTTAATTGTGTTAGAGGTCCCAATTAATGATTATACACTTTCTGAAATTGCCCGATTAGTGGAAGACAACAATGCTCGTGTAATTCGCTTAGAAGTGCTTCCTTCAAAAGATGGGTTGAGCTTGCTTGTTTCCTTGAAATTAGATATCATTGATATCTCTGCCGTTCTTCGAAGTTTTGAGCGGTATAGCTACAATATTATCTATTATTTTATGAGAGAAGGCGATATAAGTGATACTTACGAAGATAGATTGAAGGAATTGTTGCATTATTTGGATATGTAGGGTGGTGATTTGGTGATATGGTGATGTGATGTGATGTGTGGTAAGAGGTATTACAAGTGATGAGTGATAAATTCGTAATTAGTAATTCGTAATTCGTAATTAAATGAAAATAGCTCTGTTTGGCATTCAATATAGTGAGAAATCTGATGCATATGAGGATCAGTTTTATGAGATTTGTAAAAAAATTAGAAGACATGAAATAGAAGTCTATTTACCAATTACCTTTTTTGAAAGCTTATCCCATTCATTAAAGAAAAAAATAGAACCTTTTGTAACCTTATTTGAAAACATCGACAGTTCCAAGGTTGATTTAGCTTTTAGCATTGGTGGCGATGGCACATTCCTGCGAACTTCTGCTGCAATAGCAGATCATAAAATTCCCATTTTGGGGATTAATACGGGCAGATTAGGGTTTTTAGCAGATATAAAATACAAGGATTTGGATGAAACATTGGATGAGATATTCAATCGTAATTATCGGATTGAGATGCGTATGCTTTTGAAAACCATTACCAAAAAGAGTAACAAAGAAGAGGATCTTATCAACTACTCACTCAACGAAGTTGCCGTTCTTAAGCAAGATACTTCAGCAATGCTCACCATCCATGCTTTTATAGACGATGAGTATTTGACATCCTATCAGGCCGATGGTCTTGTTGTTGCCACACCAACAGGTTCCACGGCTTATTCTTTGAGTATTGGTGGTCCCATAATGGTTCCAACTGCTCCCAATATTATCCTTACGGCTATTGCTCCGCATAGTTTAAACACCCGTCCTTTGGTAGTAGACAGCAACAGTAAAATAACACTCAAAGTAGAAAGTCGTAGTTCCAACTTCCTTGTTTCATTAGATGGTGTTTCCCAAACATTAAATGTGGATAGTTTTTTAGAGATAAAAAAAGGTGAATATGCTCAACCTGTCGTAAAACGATGTGGACATACTTTCTTTGAAACATTGCGACATAAACTGATGTGGGGGGTGGATATACGTTCGTCGGAGATAGAGAAATAGTTTTTCTGTGGTCTGTGATATGAGGTCTGTAATGTGAGATGAAATTGGAGGTGTTTGGCGTGTAGATACTCGAAGACGCAAAGCCTTGCGTCTTGAAAATTCTCGCTGCTGCTGTTGATTTTCATGCAAGCGTAGTTCGTATAATAAAGCAAAGAACTATAGATGAAACAAAGTAAAACACAAAACAATAAAACTTATGACTAAAGAAGAAATCAAAGTTAGAGAAAAGGAATTATTAAAACTGACAAATACATTTTGCATTCAAAAATTAGATGCAGAATATTCGGAACTTTGTGAAAAACTAATTTTGAAGATGGGAAGAAAAAGAGAAGTACCCTTTAAAAGTGGCAAAATTGAAATATGGGCTGCGGCAGTAGTACATGCACTTGGTTCAATAAATTTTCTGTTTGACCGTTCATCCGAACCATACTTATCTGCAGATGATATATGTGAATATTTTGGAACAAAAAAATCGACCGTATCCAACAAGGCAAGGCAAATTAGAGATATGTTTAAAATGGCTTATTTTGATCCTGAATTTTCAACTGCAGATCGGATAGAAAACAATCCATACAGAGATTTGGTTATGGTTGATGGTCTTATTGTCTCTTTATCAATGCTCCCCGAACATTTACAAGAGTTGGTGCGAAAAGAGAGAGAAGCAGGACGAGATGTTGAATTTACATCAGAACCTGAATAGTAAAACTCAATTGGATCAAAAACCCTCCGCTCGCGCGGTTTTGCGAACCATTAACCCAGTGAAATAGTGAAGAAATTTCACAAGGCAAGCCTTCTGAAACATGTTCACTTGAATTTCACAGGGTGAATCCCATGAAATAGAATTAAATTTCACAGAGAGAATGTTACGAAGCAAAAAGTATTAAGGGATTGTGCCGAAATAACTTGACGCTTTAAACGTGCTCTTTTGTCCTTTAACTTCGTTGAAAACTCATTGAATAGCCCGCTATTCGCAGAATTTTCAAGTCGTTAACGAATAAAATAGCTTCGTTTCAAACAGTCAACTTATTTCATTACAAACCCTAAGTGAATATTAGAAACACCCAAAACCAATCGTTTCTTTGCCGAAATATATACAAAAAAAATATTCGTGGATTAAGAATTAATCCACGAATATTTTTCGAGTTCAAATTTATATCAAAAAATTAATATAGGAATCCAAGTAAAATACCTGCTGCTACGGCTGAACCTATAACACCCGCAACGTTTGGACCCATTGCATGCATAAGTAAATAGTTATTAGGATCATATCCAACTCCTATTTGTTGTGAAATACGTGCTGAGTCGGGTACTGCGGATACACCTGAATTACCAATAAGCGGGTTGATTTTGTTATCTCTTTTTAGGAACAGATTCAAAAACTTCACAAATAGAATTCCCGCACAAGTTGCTATCACAAAAGAAATAGCTCCAATTCCGAATATCTGTAAAGATTGGAATTTTAAAAATGTTGTTGCCTGCGTTGATGCACCCACTGTAACTCCAAGCAAAATTGTAACAATATCAATAAGTGGTCCGCGAGCAGTCTCTGCTAATCGTCTGGTTACACCAGATTCTTTCAGCATGTTTCCGAAGAATAGCATACCCAAAAGAGGTAAACCGGAAGGCACTAAGAATGTTGTTAACAAAAGTCCAACAATTGGGAAAATTATTTTTTCCGTTTGTGAAACTGCGCGCGGAGTCTTCATTCGTATTACACGTTCTTTATCGTTTGTTAGCAATCTCATAAATGGAGGTTGAATAACCGGAACTAAAGCCATATAGGAATAGGCTGATATAGCCACAGCTCCCAATAAATTTGGTGCCAACTTAGAAGTGATAAAAATAGCTGTTGGTCCGTCTGCACCACCAATAATACCGATTGCACCAGCTTGATTGGGTTCAAATCCCATTTGCAGGGCAATAAAATAAGCTCCAAAAATACCGAATTGAGCAGCAGCTCCTATAAGGATTAATTTAGGGTTAGATATTAACGCAGTGAAATCGGTCATTGCTCCAATTCCCAAAAATATGAGAGGCGGATACCATCCTTGTACTACTCCCTGATAGAGAATGTTTAGAACGGAGCCTTCCTCATAAATTCCAATCTGCAGATTGGCTGCTTCATTAAATGGGATGTTTCCGATAAGAATTCCAAATCCAATCGGAATTAATAATAATGGTTCATATTCATATTTCACCGCAAGGAAAATAAAGAACAGACCAATTACAATCATTGTAATATGACCGATAGTTGAGTTAGCAAATCCACTATATTCCCAAAACGTTGTTAAATTGTCAGATAATGATAATAAAATATTCATGTCTGTTTTTTTTATTCTATTACTACCAGTTCTGCTCCCTCAAGTACAGAATCACCTTTAATTACAGAAACTTTTGCTACTTTACCATCAGAGGGAGCTTGAATGTTGTTTTCCATCTTCATAGCTTCTAATATCAATAAAACATCTCCTTTTTTTACTGCATCGCCGACACTTACTCTTAAATCTAAAATTACACCTGGTAGCGGGGAATTTACGACTATGCTTCCTGCAGCAACAGCTGTACGTGTTACGGTTGGTCTTGGAGCAGCATTTTTTGTTTGTGAAGAAGAGGATACCACCTGCCTTTGAATGCGTGAAACGGGTTTTTTCTTCGTTTGTTCAATTTCTACCATATAAGGAGTGCCATTTACTTCCAATTCAACTGATGTATCGTCCGAATTTTGCACTACTACTCTATAAGGAGAGCCGTTGATTTTATATTTAAATACTTTCATACGAATTATATTTCTTTTTTTGTTTTATATGTTTATTTAGGCAATTGTCTCATGTTATATATTTTAGAACTCCAAGGCGAATATGTTCTTTTCACCTCATCAATGGTCAAAATGGTTGATTCTTTATCATGAACATCTTGATCCATTTCATATATGGCAGCTGAGATGGCTGCTAAGACTTCACCGGATATTTCGTGGGTTTTGTAGGCGGATAGTTTTCCGCTTCTAATTGCATTTAGTCTCGTTAATCGTTTGGCTATTCTGCCCGTAAATTTAAAAACAAAATAGAGCACAATAAGTCCAAGAAAAACTACCAACATAGAAGTGATGGTAATCATTACTCCCCAAGGGTCATTCTTTTTTAATGAAACTATTTTTGGGTTTTCGCCTATAACCATGTTGTTACTACCGGGAGTAACGCGGTCTAAAACTTTGCCTAAATAGTTACCCGCTTGATCACTTTCAATTCCATCGGCTTCATATCCATATGTTTTGTCTGCAGGTATCCCGGCAGGTATCGTAATCTTATCCAAAAGAGTTTTTCCATCTAATTCATACAAAGCGATATAATTTTCCTTATCAGGATCTAATTTAAAATTTAGATGAAATGTTCCTTTTGAAGGCATATTGTCTGCCCAAAAAACAACATGTTGATGAGGTTTTACAATTGTTTTAACGTCTCCTTGCGGTATCGGATATTTCTTTGGATTATTTGGGTCGTTAGTTAAGAAAGCGCCTGTCAAGTTTTGGGTTCTGGCAGTGTTATTATAAATTTCGATCCATGCATGTCTTTCTCCGAAATCATCGATGAAATTAGTTTTGTTGTTCACCATAACCTCGTTGATTACCCAATCCGGATGTTCAATATTTTTGTTGCAACCGGCCAAAAGTAATAACGATATTACGAGGATAGATAGTTTTATTTTTTCTGTCATATTCATATATCTCCTTTATAAAGGCATGTTATCGTGTTTCTTTGCCGGATTCACCAACTTCTTAGTTTGTAGTTGTTGTAATGCTCTGATAACACGGAAACGAGTGTTTCTTGGTTCAATTACATCATCAATGTAGCCATAGCTGGCAGCTTGATATGGATTTGCAAAAAGATCGGTGTATTCGTCTTTTTTTGCTTGCAAAACTTCTGCTTTTTTTTCAGGAGTATCTTGTGCAGCAATTTCTCTGCCGTACAATACTTCAACAGCACCGTCAGCACCCATCACTGCAATCTCGGCACTTGGCCATGCATAGTTGATATCACCACGTAGTTGCTTACAACTCATCACAATATGAGCACCGCCATACGATTTTCTCAATGTAACGGTTATTTTTGGAACGGTGGCTTCGCCATAAGCATAGAGCAATTTAGCTCCATTCAGAATTACTCCGCCATATTCTTGAGCAGTACCCGGTAAGAATCCTGGAACGTCTACCAACGTAACGAGTGGAATATTAAAGGCATCACAGAAGCGAACAAAACGAGCCGCTTTGCGTGAAGCATTTATATCTAACACTCCAGCTAAAAATTTAGGTTGATTTGCAACAATTCCAACCGATTGTCCGTTGAAACGAGCAAAGCCTACAATAATATTTTTTGCATAATCGGCATGTACTTCCAGAAACTCTCCATTATCAATAACACTGCCAATAACCTCATACATATCATATGGTCTGTTTGGGCTATCAGGTATTATATCATTTAGTCCGTCTTCAAGTCTATCGATAGGGTCGTCGGTTTCTTTAAATGGAGTTTCTTCTAAGTTGTTTTGAGGTAAGAAACTAAGCAAATTGCGTATAAGTGATAAACCATCTTCTTCTGTTTCAACTGCGAAATGTGCTACTCCCGATTTAGTTGTATGTACTCGTGCTCCTCCTAATTGTTCTTGATCTACATCTTCTCCTGTAACTGCTTTCACTACTTTAGGACCGGTAAGGAACATGTATGATGTGCCTTGCGTCATGATGCTAAAGTCTGTAAGTGCAGGTGAGTAAACAGCACCTCCGGCACATGGGCCAAATATTCCTGATATTTGAGGAACAACGCCTGAAGCAAGAATGTTGCGTTGAAAAATCTCAGCATAACCGGCCAGAGAGTTTACACCTTCTTGAATTCTGGCACCACCCGAGTCGTTAATACCAATAACAGGTGCACCCATTTTCATGGCTTGATCCATTACCTTACAAATTTTGAGTGCAAGAGTTTCAGATAAAGAACCACCAAACACAGTAAAGTCTTGTGCAAAGATATAAACCAGACGACCATCAATAGTTCCATAACCGGTTACCACACCATCGCCCAAAAACTTCGTTTTTTCCATTCCAAAGTTGGTGGAACGGTGTTCAACAAACATGTCAAACTCTTCGAAGCTACCTTCGTCCAATAACATGTCAATGCGTTCTCTTGCTGTATACTTTCCTTTTTTGTGTTGCGCTTCAATTCTCTTTTCACCGCCACCCATTCTAGCCTTTTCACGTAGTTGAATCAGCTGTTTAATTTTTTCGAGTTGCTTGCTCATATAAATATATTATTACAGTTTATTAATTGATATCTGATTGTATTAAATAGGATATTTAAATTTATTTTATTCGGGATGTTCACAAAGCTCTGTCAGAACGCTACCCGTAGATTTAGGATGCAAAAATGCGATGTTTAATCCCTCTGCTCCTTTCCGAGGTTCATTGTCAATTAAACGCACACCTTTTTCTTCCATATGTTTAAGAGCTTTGCTCAAATTTTTTGTTGCATAGGCAATATGATGGACACCTTCGCCGCGTCTCTCAATATATTTTGCAATGGTGCTCTCTTCGCTTGTTGGTTCTAATAATTCAATTTTGGTTTGTCCTACCATAAAAAAAGCGGTTTTCACTTTTTGATCTTCTACCGTTTCAATGTTGTAGCACTTTAATCCCAAAGTTTCCTCGTAATAAGGCAATTGCTCCTCGATACTTTTCACAGCAATGCCGATGTGCTCGATATGCGTAATTTCCATAAAGTTTGATTATTTATTTGATTTTTGAAAAATTGCTACAAATTTACTGTTTTAATCTGAAAAGAAAAACTAAACATCCTTAATCCAAGTAATTATCTTCTTTTTGAAAATTCAAAAAATAAATTTTGAGGTTTTTTAGATAGATAATACTTTCAACAGATTTACTAAATCGGGATTGATTGGCTTTTCTCTTTTGATAGCTTTGGAAAAGGGTACATATACAATTTCTTCGTTCCTTATCCCTATCATGATGTTACGTTGACTTTCCAAAAGTGCTTGTATGGCTGCAAAACCCATTCGGCTTGCCAAAATGCGATCTTGAGCCGTGGGAGAACCTCCGCGTTGCAAATGTCCTAAAATTGATACTCTTACGTCGTATTGCGGATATTGATTCTTCACTCTTTCTGCAAGTTGCAGTGCTCCACCGGTAATTTCGCTCTCGGCAACTAATACAAGACTGCTATTTTTACTTTTTCTAAAACCTTGGGATATAAATTCGTGTAACTGGTCTTTTTCTATACTTATTTCGGGAATAATAGCTGCTTCGGCACCAGCTGCAATTGCGCTGTTAAGTGCAAGCGCGCCACAATTACGTCCCATTACTTCAATAAAAAAAAGTCTTTCGTGCGAACTGGCAGTATCACGTATTTTATCCACGGCTTCTACTATTGTGTTAAGTGCCGTATTGTAGCCTATTGTTACGTCTGTACCTAACAGATCGTTATCAATAGTTCCCGGAAGTCCTACGATGGGTATATTGTACTCTTGGGCAAAAATGGTTGCACCGGTAAGCGTTCCATCGCCACCAATAACAACTAGTGCATCGATATTATGCTTACGCATATTTTCAAATGCTATCTTTCGTCCTTCAACGCTTAAAAATTCATCGCAACGCGCAGTTTTAAGAATTGTACCTCCTTGTTGAATGATATTACTAACGCTGTTGGTTTTAAAAGTAACAATTTCGTTTGTTATTAATCCTTTAAAACCTCTGTAAATACCCTTTACTTCAATGTTATTATATATAGCCGTTCGGGTAACCGCCCTTATGGTTGCATTCATACCGGGAGAATCACCACCTGAGGTGAGGATACCTATACATTTGACAGATTGGATCATTTATAATTTATTTGATAGTGCGTGCAAAAATTGCGGCACAAAGATAAAGAAATAAACTGAGATAGATAAAAAAGAGACGCTTAAAATATTATTGGATCGTTTAAAACGAATCCCGGCTTCAAAGTTTTTATGATTTGGGCAACTGCTTCCATTTGCCATTTCGGAGTTGATGTTGCTCCACATATTCCAATGCTTGAGTTGTCTTTTATGAGCGAACCATCAACTTCTTCGGGACTATGAATAAAGTAAGAATTGGGATTGTGCTTCTTGCATTCGTCAAACAGAACTTGTCCATTTGAGCTTTTTTTACCCGCAATAAAGAAGATTAAATCGTGTTTTTTTGCAAATTCTTTCATGTTGGGTACACGATTGGATACTTGTCGACAGATTGTATCGAACGATTCGAAAGTAGCACCATCCTGCATCCGGTTTTTTATAGCTTCTCCAATTTCGGCAAAGCCTTCCAACGGTTTTGTTGTTTGAGAAAAAAGATGAATGTCTCTGGAAAAATCGAGTTTCTCTATCTCCTTTTTGTTTTCAATAACGATTGCATCGTCATTTGTTTGTCCTAAAAGTCCTATAACTTCAGCGTGTCCAATTTTTCCATAAATAACAATTTGAGCATTCTTATTTGATTCGTCTGCTTTTCGTTTAATTCTTCTTTGTAGTCCCAATACAACGGGGCAGGAAGCATCAATCAGTTCAATGTTATTTTCTTTTGCTATTTCGTATGTACTTGGAGGTTCGCCATGAGCGCGTAGAAGAACGCGTGCGTTCTTAAGTTCTTTAAATTGCTCATGATTTATTGTAATTAAACCAAGTTTGGCCAAACGTTCCACTTCCAATGAATTGTGAACAATGTCACCCAAACAATAGAGAATGCCTCCTTTTTTTAATTCCTCCTCGGCTCTTGCAATGGCTTTGGTTACACCAAAGCAAAATCCCGATTTTTTATCTATTTCAATTGAAGCCATTATTTTTTGCGTATTGTATTGTAATACATATCTATAGCCCACTGCAATTGCTGCTCTATATTGATGTTGGAGTTGTCCAACGTAATTGCATCGTCCGCTTTCCTTAAGGGACTTTCTTTCCTGTTTTGATCGTGATGATCGCGGTATTTTATATTTTCGAGTACTTCTTCATAAGAAGTTTTTGTATCTCCTTTCATTCTGAGTTCATCAATTCTTCGTTTAGCTCTTATTTCGGGCGATGCACTCACAAATATTTTTAATTCCGCATCTGGAAAAACAACTGTTCCTATATCTCTCCCATCCATGACCACACCTTTGTTCAGGCTCATTTTTTGTTGTTGTTTCACCATCTCTTTCCGGAGAAATCCGATAGCACTCACAGGACTAACCAGTTGTGAAACCTCCATTCCTCTTATCTCTTTTTCAACGTTTTTTCCATTTAGATAGGTGTCCGGGCGACCCGTCTCCGGGTTTAGTTTAAACCGGATATCAATATTGGGGAGATGTTCTTTAAGCTTCGATTCGTTTATGGTTTTATCGGGATTTATTATGTTGTTTTGCATGCAATAAAGAGTTATAGCTCGATACATAGCGCCACTATCAATGTATATATACCCAATTTCTTTGGCTAAATCCTTGGCCATTGTGCTTTTGCCGCTTGAGGAAACTCCATCTACAGCTATATTTATTTTCTCCATTTTTATAAATTTATATGTCGTTCTATAACAAGGTAGCTGCTTTTTATGTTTTTAGTTCTATAGAGTCTTTGCAATAAAAGGGTAAGCAGAATTTTCACGCTGAATAGCTCAACCTCAAACCACACATTCGCTGGCGTGAGTTTGTAACTCGTGTCTGCCGTAGGCAATTTTTTCTCGCTAACGCGAGCGAGGGAGCGGAGCGGACAGAACGTTCACCCCACTCCCCAAACCTCATTTTATTCTTCCAGAAAATTCGGATACATATAATCTGTAGCCGGTATAAAGCTCTCTTTGATGCATTGAGGAGACACCCATCTCAATAGATTAAAGATTGAACCCGCTTTATCGTTCGTTCCCGAACGGCGTCCGCCGCCAAAAGGCTGTTGGTCTACTACAGCACCGGTTGGCTTATCGTTTATGTAGAAATTACCCGCCGTATGGCGAAGTCGTTGAGTGTAATAATCAATTTTTTCTCTATCTGCCGAAAATATAGATCCCGTGAGTGCATAAGGCGAGGTGTTGTCGAGCAAATCTAATGTTTCGTCTATTGCATTTGGCTCGTAAACATAGACCGTTAAAATGGGACCAAAAAGCTCCTCCTGCATAGTAATATAATCGGGCTTTTTAGCCAAAATAACTGTCGGGTGGATAAAATATCCCACTTTTTTGTCATATTTTCCTCCGATAATAACTTCTGCATCATCTGATGATTTTGCGTTATCAATCACTTTTGAAAGTTTATCAAAAGAAGTTTCATCAATTACAGCGTTTACAAAGTTTGTGAAGTTCTCTACATCACCCACTGTAATCTTATTTATATCCTCTTCGAGCTGTTTTTTTACATCTCCCCAAATATTTTTCGGGATGTAGGCGCGAGATGCGGCTGAACATTTTTGTCCTTGATATTCGAATGAACCGCGCGTTAGCGCCGTTGCCACCTCTTTGACATTGGCAGTCGGGTCAGCAAAAACAAAATCTTTACCACCCGTTTCTCCCACAATTCGTGGATAGGATTTGTATGTAGGAACATTTTCTGAAATAGTTTTCCACATACTATCAAGAACTTTCGTTGATCCCGTGAAATGTAAACCTGCAAAATGCTTGCTCTTAAACACAACTTCTGCAGCATCGGGACCGGAGCAATAAACCAAATTCATTACTCCATCGGGCAATCCGGCTTCTTGCAACACTTTCATTATTAAGTGAGCAGCATAAACCGCAGTTTTAGATGGTTTCCAAACAATTGTGTTGCCCATTAATGCAGGTGCTCCGCCTAAGTTTCCGGCAA
>JAQVGF010000033.1:5726-19047 GCA_028696875.1 Dysgonamonadaceae bacterium | reverse complement strand
AAAATCTGTTATTATATTGATAATCGTTTCTTTTTTGAGATATCCCAAAAGAAAATGTGCATTTCTATGAAAATTTATAAAAAAGAAGGAAATCACCATACAAAAGAACATAGGTGTCATCAAAATGGAAATTTATGAGCACTCAAAGATATCAATTGTTTAATAAAGGGTAAAGATATACATAACATTTATAAATACGGCGAAGCATATTAAATTAATTTATTAAAAAAACAGATTTAGGTAAAAAAGATAGATTTCAGTTGAATGAGATTTATATTCAAGTTGTAGTGAAAACAGGTTGTGAAGAAATCATTGTTAATGCCAAATACATTTAATTAAAGTTTTTTATTTTGATCATAAACCAACCCCTTCACCGCTTCTTCCCCATCGGGAGTAACAAAAACAAACGTAAACATCCATTTTTGTAGTCGCACTTCGGGCGAAGCAAACTTTCCAATAGGCAATTTCAATAAAACTTTGTTCCATCCTTCGTTTAATGTTATTAGAATAGGGGGACGAGCAACAAAGTTCTCATTCTTGAGTGTGATTTCATTATCAAGCTGTGTATGTGTGTTTTCCCAAACGGGAGGCTCGATGGATGCATCATTCAGATAAATTTTGCTTCTTCGGTAATCCCATTCTCCTTGTGGCGGAGCTAAATCTTTTTCGGAACGACTATAATCTTGCGTGGAAGCCCACAATCCTACTTCTTGATCTTTGGGTGACCACACCCAAGTGTAAGCATAAGCAGTGTGATTTTCTTTGGGTTCTTTGTAGAATCCCGGAACAAGCGTTCCCCAAACATGTCGCAAATAAATTCCAGCACCAATTGCAGGAGCTGTATTGTATTTTTTACCGTTATATAGATAGGTGTTGTCACTACTCAATGCATTTTCCGGAGGAAACACGTGTGATAGATTGCCATTATTTGGGAAAGCATCCGTTATGAGCCAATTCACGTTAGTTTGTTTTACATACGCAAATGTTTCGTTGGTAAAAGTATGCGCTTTGTACCAAAGCATCCGTTGCTCAAAATCTGCAAATTTCGTGAAAACTGATGAATTAGTATCGGTCGGTAAAATAGTACCTTTGTCATCAAAATATTCTGAGCCGCCACCCAGCCAGGAACGTTCAGCAAAAGCCAACATGACGGGGTAGAAGTTGTTTTGCAATACAATTTGTTTTTCATCTTGAAGTAGTCGATCATTCCATACAGCAACAATGCCACCGGCAATGTCCTCACTTCCTTCATCTACATTTAGAATCTTGCTGTTGTACAAGGCTACAATATCTCCGAAAGTATCAAAATGATTGATATAGTGAAATCTTGAGTCAATTGCGGGAATATCCGGTTGCGGTGTACCACGATAACTCCACAGTTGCGTCATATCTATTTCTCCCGGTTTATAGTTCCATCCCGGGTTCCATGATATCACTTTTTTACCTTTTGCTCGAATGTAACTTACCATTTCGGGAACAAAAGTTGGGTTGGTAAATTCTACTTCATCAGTACCAATATGTAAATATGGAACATCCGGGAATACTTCGTCGCAAATCTCATCCAAAAGACGTTTAAGAATGATCATCCCTTCCTCAGATTGCATATCTGTTCCCATGGCTCTTACAAAGGCGGCACTATGCCCCGGCATATCAATTTCGGGAATAAGTAACATATGATGTTGTTTGCAAAAATCAGTAATTTCTCTGGCTTCTTCAATGGTGTAATATTGTCCGTGTAGGCGCTCAAAGTTAATGCTGTCGTTAAGTTGAGGGAAAACTTTGCTTTGCAATCTCCAACCTTGGTTCTCTGTCAGATGCCAGTGGAATGTGTTAATTTTGAATTTCGCTAACAACCTGATATGTTTCTTGAGCTCATCCACTGAGATAAAACTTCTGCCCACATCATGCATAAAACCGCGAATGCGGAAAGCAGGCCAATCTGTTATTTCGCACGATGGAATGGATGACTTACTGCTCGTCTGTATTAATTGGCTCAATGTTTGTTTGGCTCTGTACACTCCGGTAGGTGTGGTAGCTTTTATTAAAACACTATCTGGAGTTACAGTAAGTTCGTATGCTTCATTTTGGTTGACGGTGGCTTCGGCTATTTTATCTACTATTTCTATGCGCAGCAAGTTTTTCGGGATATTGCCATTTTGTAATTCAAACTCTTTGTCAAGATTCCAAACCACGTTTTGAGGCAGAGGTAAGAGCTTCGGAATATATTTATTGTCGTGCTTAGCCTGTAGAGATGTTGCTATTATAATATGAAAGAGGAAAAGGGTAATGTGCTTACGCATAGTCAAGTCGTTTTTATTATTATCATATACGAAAACAAAGATAGTAAACAATGGCTGCTTTTATCTTCCTCTTCACGAGAGTCTGTCTATTCAACAAGTTCCTAAACTATTCATTAAAGTCAATATTTAAGGTCTATTTTATTATTCCTTATTGTTTAATCATCACCTGTTTACACACTAATTGCAAATCGGCGAGTGCATTTAAGTCTTTTCAAGTAATGGTTAGTCATCAAAATTAAACTCATCAAAGTCTAAATTCTCTGTGTATTGCTCCAAATCGCGACGTTCTTTTTTTGTTGGGCGACCGCTACCTCTTTGTCTATCAATAAAACCACTCAATTTGTTTAGCTCCAATATTTCGTATTCTTCGGGCGAAGTAACGTTTTTCATAAATTGAGGCACAAGTTTAGCTCCCATCCTTTTTTCAGAGAGATCGATAACTTCAAACGAAAAAGTGATTGGTGGTTTTTTTACTTGCACTACATCTCCAATGCGAATCATCCGCGAAGGCTTCACGGAGATATTGTCAATTTGTATGCGTCCTTTTTTACAGGCTTCTGCAGCAATGGTTCGAGTTTTGAAAATACGAACTGCCCAAAGCCATTTGTCTATTCGTACTGCTTCCATTATCGTTTATTATACTCATTCATGGTTATATTGACACCGGCCAAACAAAAACTGTGAATTATTTCGATGGCATCATCCAGTTTTTTCGGAATCATTTCTTCTTCTTCAGGGTCAAACGGACTCAGAACATAGTTTACCTGTCCACCTCGGGGAAAGTTGTTATCGATACCAAATCGTAATCGCGCATAACGTGTAGTTCCAAGTATGGACTGGATATGATTCAATCCATTGTGTCCGGCATCGCTTCCTTGTGCCTTTAGGCGCAGAAGACCGAAAGGCAGGGCTATGTCGTCAACCACGACAAGCAGATTTTCAATCGGAATATTCTCCTTTTGCAACCAATAGCGCACAGCATTTCCACTTAAATTCATAAAAGTAGAAGGCTTCAGCAATATTAGCGATTTGTTTTTGATGCGTGTATGAGCAACAAACCCGTATCGTTTATCACTAAAAACAACATTGGACGCCTTAGCTAAAGCGTCCAATATTTTAAATCCTATGTTGTGGCGTGTATTTTCGTAATCGGGACCAATGTTTCCCAAACCTACAATTAAATATTTCATTTACGCACTGTTTCGGATATTCTCAATTAATCTATGCTTCAGCGCTGTCTGCTCCGGCTTCGTCACCACCTTCAGCTCCTTCTTCACCCTCAGCTTTTGCTTCTTCGGCCTCTTCAGCTGCCTCTTCAGCTGCCTCTTCTTCAGCTTCAAGCACAGGATCAAGAATCATACGTGTGGTTTGAACGCGACATACAACAGCATCTTTAGGATTTAAGAGTTCAATATTTTCAAAGTCAAGATCTCCAACTTGAATTGATTTACCCAAAACGAGATTTGTAACGTCGATGGTTAACTTGTCGGGTAAATGTTTGTAAAGAGCTCTAGATCTTAGTTTACGGATGTCTAAATAGAGTTTACCACCCGCTTTAACACCGGCAGCTAATCCTTCTAAGTTAACCGGAATTTCAACAACTACCGGAACATCGTCGAAAACCTGCAAGAAATCCATATGAAGAATTTGTTCTTTTACAGGATGAAACTGTACTTCTTTAAGAACAGCTTTCATTTCTTTTTCTCCAATCATCAAATTAATTAGAAACACTTCAGGTGTATAAATCAATTTAAGCACATCACCCGATTTAACGGTGAAGTTTATATTTTCTGTATCTTTTCCCCCATATACTACACATGGAATAAGACCTTTACTACGTAAGCCCGCTGAGGCTTTTTTACCGAAATCTTCTCTGATTTCTCCTTTTAATTCAAATGTTTTCATTTTTTTGTTTTTGTGTTACTCAAAATAAAGTGAATTCTTTGCTTCATTATTTCCCATCACACGGAGTGGCTCTAAAAAGCGGCGCAAAGGTAACAATTATCTTTTTACTGCACAACGAGATAACATCTTTTTCTATGCTCTTTGAGTTTAAAGATGTCATACTTATTTTAAAAGCCTTTATGAATGACGATTTTATGATGTTTAGCATTCAAGAACTTAAACATTTTTAACCCCAAAAGCGCACGAAACCACTTTAACATTTTTAATTTTGTAATCTCAATGAAAAATGAGTCCAATATGATAAATCTACTGCCCCTAAATCCCTTGAAAGGGACTTTGGCAGTGTGCTGATTATTAGGCTTTCCCCTCATAGGGACAAGGGTAGAAGGTAGAAAAAGACTAATAATCAGCAATTGAGGGTTTTCAGAATGGACTCTAAAATAACATTTTAATAAATTAAAATATGAGTCAAGTTGTTGATATCAGAGAGTTAAACGAGTTGATCGAAAAGAAAAGCACCTTTGTGAATGTACTCACAAGCGGAATGAATAAAGTGATTGTTGGACAACAACATTTGGTTGAGTCCCTGTTAATTGCTTTACTCTCCGATGGACATATTTTGCTGGAAGGTGTTCCGGGATTGGCAAAAACTCTGGCAATAAAGTCGTTGGCGCAATTAATTGATGCTAAATATAGTCGGATTCAATTTACGCCCGATCTTCTGCCGGCTGACGTTATCGGAACCATGATTTATAGCCCGCGCAACGAAGAGTTTTCTGTGAAACACGGTCCCGTTTTTGCCAACTTCGTATTGGCTGACGAGATCAACCGCGCTCCGGCCAAAGTGCAAAGTGCATTGCTTGAGGCAATGCAAGAGCGTCAAGTAACCATTGGTGAAAGCACTTACAAATTGCCGATTCCTTTTTTGGTAATGGCTACTCAAAACCCCATTGAACAAGAGGGAACTTATCCACTGCCGGAAGCACAAGTAGACCGTTTTATGATGAAGGTGGTTGTAAACTATCCTTCGAAAGAAGAAGAAAAGAAAATTATAAAACAGAACATTTTCGAACCTGTTAGCATCGACCGATCAGTTTTACACGCTGATGAGATTATGGAAGCGCGCAAAGTGGTGAGACAAGTTTATATTGACGAGAAAATAGAACAATACATTGTTGATATCGTTTTTGCTACTCGTTTCCCCGAACAATATAATCTACCGGATTTTAAGGAAATGATTGGTTTTGGAGCCTCGCCAAGAGCCTCCATCAACCTTGCATTGGCAGCACGTTCGTTTGCTTTTATTAGAAAACGTGGGTACGTAGTTCCTGAAGATATACGCGCTGTGTGTCACGATGTAATGCGCCACCGAATTGGGCTTACCTATGAGGCGGAAGCAAACAACATGACATCCGAAGAGATTATCAGTGAAATTTTAAATAAGGTTGAGGTACCTTAAACTATAGATAGTCTTTGCAAGAAAACGGCAAATACTGCGTTACTCTCGTTTTTGAAACATAAAATATTTCTGCAAGAAACTGCTATTAGAAACGTATGGATACTACCGATCTATTAAAAAAAGTACGACGCATTGAGATAAAAACCCGACGCTTGTCGCGAAACATATTCGCAGGCGAATATCACTCGGCTTTTAAGGGACGAGGTATGGCTTTTTCCGAAGTGCGTGAATATAGTTATGGCGATGACGTGCGAGATATTGATTGGAATGTAACGGCGCGTTACAACAAACCCTTTGTTAAGGTGTTTGAAGAAGAACGCGAACTCACTGTTATGTTGCTTATTGATGTATCGGAAAGTTTGAGTTTTGGAACTTCCACCATGATAAAGCGAAACATGGTAGCCGAAATTGCAGCCACATTGGCTTTTTCAGCTATTCAGAACAACGATAAGATTGGGGTGATTTTCTTTTCCGATAAAATTGAAAAATTTGTCCCTCCCAAAAAAGGCCGTAAACATATTCTCTATATCATTCGCGAAATTCTTGGATTCGAACCGGAGAACAGACAAACAGACATTAGTATGGCATTGCGCTATCTGAACAATGCCATTAAAAAACATTGCACAGCATTTGTTCTCTCCGATTTTATTGATACGGGCGATTACAAGCAAGCTTTGAAAATTGCCAATAAGAAACACGATTTAGTGGCAATTCAAGTGTATGACAGGTTTAGCACAGAATTGCAACCGCTGGGTTTAATGAAAATATACGACCCCGAAACGGGTACCGAACAATGGGTTGACACTTCATCCAAAAGAGTGCGCGAAGTTTATCGAAAATGGTGGATAAATCAGCAAAATGAGATGAATCTTGCTCTTAAGCAAAGCAGCGTAGATAGCGTTTCGGTTTCAACCGATGATGATTACGTAAAATCATTGCTGATCTTATTTCAAAAAAGAGGCTAAGTGGAACAAAAAATTAACGGATTACATAATAGAGTCTTAAAAGCATTGAGAAAAGAGAACTTCACATACATTGGACTCTCTGTTAAAACAATATGTTTCATATTGTTTTCTTTCATGGGCATACTTTCTGTTGAAGCACAAAAGGCTTCGGCACATGCCACCGTACAACCTTCCGAAATACTAATTGGCGAACAAGCATTGATAAATCTACAGGTTATTGCGCCAAAAGAGAAAGAGATATTTTTTCCGGTGTATCAGGATTCGATTGTAAATGGACTTGAGGTTTTGTCGATGGGAAATGCAGATACCACCATTTTGGACAATGTGAGAACCATAAACATGAAATATTTGGTAACATCGTTTGATTCTACCTTATATTATATTCCGTTTATGCCCATCTCCGACGGAGTGGACACCATTTTTTCAAACTCTTTCGGTTTGAAGGTAACAGCGCCTGAACTAAAAGATTCCACTCTTGCTTATTTAGAAAAAATGCATGCAGGCGAAACAGATTCCATCGATTTCAACGAATTGCGGCTAAACGATATCAAACCGATTCAGAAAGCACCATTTTCCTGGATGGATTTTTTAGGTTTACTCTGGATTCCGCTGATTATTCTTTTGCTTCTTGCAATTATTGGAGCAATTATTTATCTTATCATCCGAAAAAATAAAAAGGGATATTTCTTTACACCGCCCCCGGTTTTGCCGGCACATGTGAGAGCAATGAAAAGTCTCGACAAAATAAAGGAAGAGAAAATATGGCAACAAGATCGGCACAAAGAGTTTTATACGCAGCTAACAGATGTGTTGCGACGCTACATAAATGAACGATACGGAATTAATTCGCTGGAAATGACTTCCGCTGAAATTCTGACTATAATAAGGACAAAGTCCGAAGAGGATTCTGTCTACGAAAACTTGAAACAAGTTTTAATTGTAGCCGATTTGGTGAAGTTTGCAAAATACAAACCGTTTATTGATGAAAATGATTTAAGTTTGATGAATTCCTACTTTTTCGTAAATCAAACCAAAGAAGACGATCCATTACCGGAGAAACCGGAGAAAGGAAACGAAAAAGTTTCTGAAGAAACTTTAGCTGAAGAGGAAAATTAATTATGGAGTTTGCAAATCCTACATATCTATATTTGTTGCTAGTGATTTTGCCGCTTATAGCATGGTATATCATAAAGTTATCGCGCACTCAAGCCTCTTTTCGATTAGCTTCGACCGATGCATTCAAAAAAATGCCGCGCAACTTAAAGGTTTATCTGCGTCATTTGCCTTTTGTCCTCCGATTAATTGCTATTGCTTTGGTAATAATTGTTTTGGCAAGGCCGCAATCCATAAACAGGTATGAAACAACCGAATCAGAAGGTATCGATATTGTGTTAGCCGTTGATATATCGGGTTCAATGCTGGCTCAGGACTTTACTCCCGACCGACTGACCGCTGCAAAAAAGGTAGCTGCGGAATTTGTTACAGACCGACCCAACGATAAAATAGGACTGGTTATTTTTGCCGGCGAAAGTTTTACACAATGTCCACTCACCACGGATCATAAAGTGTTGTTGAATTTGCTGAACGAAGTAAAATTCGGTATGATTGAAGATGGAACCGCCATTGGATTGGGATTGGCCAATTCGGTAAATAGACTGAAAGATAGTAAATCGCAATCGAAAGTGGTTATTTTGTTAACTGACGGAACAAATAATCGCGGACAAATTGCTCCTTTAACAGCAGCCGACTTGGCACAATCATACGGCATACGCGTGTATACCATTGGTGTAGGAACTCAGGGAGTTGCTCCAACGCCCGTTCAAACACCTTTTGGCATTAGAATACAAAACGTGGAGGTAGATATTGATGAAAAAACATTGACAGAAATAGCAGCCATTACCGGCGGGCAATATTTCAGAGCGGAAGATAACGAGGCGTTGAGCAATATTTACAAAGAAATTGATGAAATGGAAAAATACTTAATCAATGTTCAAAATGTTACACGAAAACAAGAGTTGTATCTCCCGTTTGCCTTGTTAGCTTTGGCACTGATTTTTGTTGAATTCTTGTTACGCAGAACCTGGTTAAGAACTATTCCATAAAGAATGAGTTAGGTGTTAGATGTTAGGTGTTAGATGTTAGATGTTAGGTGTTAGATGTTAGGTGTTAGGTGTTAGATGTTAGATGTTAGATGTTAAGTTAGAAGTTAGAAGAAAGAAAATGAAAAAATAGATTATGTTTCGATTTGCACATCCAGAATATCTCTATCTGTTTATTGCATTGCCTTTTGTGTTTGCAATATACATCTATTTGAATATAAAAAAACGAAAAGATGTATCGAGAATAGGCACGCTCGATTTGGTGAAGCGGATGATGCCCGAATTGTCATTGAAGCGTTCTTACTTAAAGTTTTGGATTATCTTTTTGGCATTGGTTTTGGGAATATTATTGGTTGCGGGTTTGCAATTTGGAACAAAAGTAGAGAAAGTTGAAAAACGAGGTATAGAGTTAGTTATTGCCGTAGATGTTTCCAACTCCATGATGGCTCGCGATGTTGCTCCCGACAGGCTGAGTCGCGCAAAACAAATGCTTTCACGCATTATTGATTCACGAAAAGATGACCAGATTGCTTTGATTGTTTTTGCCGGAGATGCCTATGTTCAAATGCCTTTGACATCGGACACACAATCGGCTAAACTATTCTTAAACTCAATTGATCCAAGTTTAGTACCCATACAAGGAACCGTTATAGGTAAGGCAATCGAATTGGGAGTAAACTCTTTTTCAAGCGACAAAGATGTTGACAAAGCGATAATTTTGATAACGGATGCTGAAGATCACGAAGGCAACGCCACACAAATTGCCAAACAAGCCGCCGATGCAGGAATTATGGTAAATGTGATTGGTATAGGTTCAGTAGATGGAAGTCCAATTCCTGAGTCATCCTATAGCGACAAGTATAAAACCGATACGGAAGGCAATATTGTGGTATCGAAACTCAACGAACAGATGGCGCGCGAAATCGCGCAAAGCGGAAAAGGATTGTTTGTTCATGCGGATAATACCAATGCGGCCATGAATGCGTTGGAATCTGAACTCAATAAATTACAAACTAAACAGATAGAAAGTTTGGCATATTCAGAATATGATGAGAAGTTTCCGATTATTGCATGGATATTATTAATTGTTTTAATTGTTGAAGTGTGTATCTTTGACAAGAAAAACAGAATTTTTAGAAACATTCGAATTTTTAAAAGATGAAAATAAAAGCACTTATATTATTTATTTCGCTGTTCTCTGCTTTTTCGCTTTCTGCCCAGAAAGCGGTAAGGAAGAATACAAAGCAGGGAAATAGATCGTATAAAGAGCAGAAATATGAACAAGCAGCAAATAGCTACGAAGAGGCATTGAAGATAAATCCAAATGCTTTGGAACCGAATTATAATTTGGGGAATACCTTATATAAGCAGGAAAAATGGGACGAATCTATTGCACAGCAAAATCATTATTTACAGTTGGAGAAAGAAAATCCGGAAAAAGTATCGTCTGCCTGGCACAACATAGGGAATGCTTTTTTACATGAAAAAGAGTTGGAAAAATCGATGGAAGCGTACAAAATGGCACTTCGGATAAATCCGAATGACGACGAAACGCGTTACAATCTGGCAGTAGTTCAGAAAATGATAAACGATCAAGAGCAGGAACAGGAGCAACAACAAGATCAGAAACAAGATCAAAACGATCAACCTCAACCTCCCGAACCACAGGATAAACCCAAGCAAGCGGAACAACAAACTGAGCCGGAACAAATGTCGCGCGAAAATGCACGACAAATACTTCAAGCCATTGAACAAGATGAGAAAGAGACACAGAAACGTTTAAACGAAATGAAAGCTGAAGAGCGCAAACAGCAGGCGCAGGAGAATAGGCGACAAAACAAAGATTGGTAAATTTGCTTGAATGTAAATAAAAGGATATTACGTGAGATAAGATATGAAAAATAAAACCATCAGTTTATATATAAAGATAATTTTTCTTTTTTTTCTTTTACAAAGCAGCGCTTCCTTTGGGCAGGAAGTTGTTTTTAAAGCAACCGCGCCTAATGCTGTTGTAAAAGGCGAACAGTTCCGCCTGACATATAGCTTAAACAAAGAAGGAAAAGATATCCGCTTACCGTCCAATTTGGATGGATTTAATATTCTGTTTGGTCCCTCGGTATCTTCCAGTTACAGCACTCAAATTATCAATGGTAAATCAACTTCTCAAAGCTCATTTTCGTACACCTATATTTTGGTTGCACCGGAAGAGGGGACATTTAAAATTGATCCTGCATCAATTACCGTTGATGGGAGCAACTATCGCTCAAACTCAATCGAAATTAAAGTATTACCGCCCGATAAAAATGCTGACAAGTCTCAATCTCAATCTTCACAACCGCCTTCGGCGTCCGGATCAACGCCGCAAGAGATAAAATCGACCGATGTATTTATCCGAACTGTTGTATCGAAGAGCAGAATTTATGAACAAGAAGCCTTCATGGTTACTTTTAAATTATACACTACATTGAATGTGGTAGATTTTGGGCGAATTGAATTCCCTGAATTCGAAGGTTTTTTGGTTGAAGAACTGGATGTTCCATCGAACCAGCAACTAAAACTGGAACATTACAACGGTCGCAACTACTATACGGCAATTTTGCGCAAAACTTTGCTCTTTCCCCAACGATCAGGTAAAATGACAATCCCAAGTGGAAGATTAGAAATGGTTTTTTCTGTTCCCTCCGGAAAGAAAATATCGAGTTTCTTCGGGATGCAAGAAGTAAATGTTGATGTGAAAAAACCGATGATAACAAACCCGGTGACTGTGGATGTAACTCCATTGCCGACAGGCAAACCTTCCAGTTATAAAGGTGCTGTTGGCTCGTTTAATTTTACGCCAAGCATAAGTGCACAAAAAGTCAGAGCCAATGAACCGGTGACCGTGACGCTTGAAATATCTGGAACAGGAAATCAGAAATTGATCCAAAATCCGGAGGTGGAATTTCCAACCAATTTCGAATTATACGATCCTATCATCACAAACAATTTATCGGCAAGTGCAAATGGTCTCACCGGAACTCGAAAAATAGAGTACCTTGTTATTCCGCGTTACGAAGGCGAGTATTCAATACCGCCCATCGAGTTTTCCTATTTCGATATTGGAAGTCGTTCCTACAAGACTTTAAAATCGCCCGAATATTCACTAACCGTATTAAAAGGAGATCCAAGCAAAGCCACGGCATCCAGTTATGTCAATCAGCAACAAGTAAAAGTTGAGCAAGACATTCGGTATATTAAAACTGGCAGTCCGAAACTGATTAGAACCGATAATTTCTTTTACGGTTCGTGGATATATTGGTTGTGGTACATAATTCCGTTCTTATTGTTGTGCGTGTTTTTTATTTTATACCGCAAACAGATGAAACTAAATGCCAATATTGCTTTGATGCGTACCAAACGTGCCAATAAAGTAGCAAAACGTAGATTGAAATTAGCGGAGCGTTTCTTGAAACAACAAGATAAGCAAAGCTTCTACAACGAAGTGCTGCGAGCGCTATGGGGTTACTTCAGCGATAAACTATCAATTCCTGTCGCCAACCTTACAAAAAACAATATTGGTGCTGAATTGTCTTCCTACGGAGTTAACGAATCGCTCATTCAAACGTTTATGCATATTCTCGACACATGTGAATTTGCGCGCTATGCGCCGGTGGAATCATCTGCAGCGATGGATGAGATATACAAAGAAGCCACAGAGGCTATTGGAAAAATGGAAAATGTTTTGAAATCGAAAAACTAAAATGAAACTACGTAACTACATATTGTTTGTTTTAACTGTTTCGTGCATAAATATTGGACTAATAAATGCACAAAACGATACCGATTCGATCTCTGTTCCAGCAAATGAAGGTCAAAACATATCGCTTCTTGAAAGCGAAGCTGAAACAGCTTATCGGAACGGAAATTTTGCCGAAAGCATTAAGCTGTACGAAGCGGAGATTCAGCAAAATAAATTAAATCAGAAAGAATCGCCCACCCTTTATTATAATTTAGGCAATGCCTATTTTCGTGATAACCAAATTGCCAAAGCTATCGTAAATTACGAACGTGCACTCTTGTTAGACCCCGGCGATAGTGATATTCGCCACAATTTGCGTTTCGCCAAAACACGAATTGAAGACAAGATTGATAGTGCCGATAATCTTTTTATTTCTCAATGGATACGAGGCTTTCAAAATCTTTACAGTGGAAACACATGGGCTCTGATTGGAATTATCCTTTTTCTCCTATTAATCGTTGCCATTGGCACATACATGATTTCATCGAGTTTAACAATCAGAAAGATTTCGTTTTATGCTTCCCTCGTGTTACTGTCGCTGGTGCTAATTTCCAACGTTTTTGCTTACAAGCAAAAAAATAAGATTGTGAATCGTTCTACGGGGATTGTTATGTCGGCATCCGTATCCATTTACACATCGCCCGATGCACACAGTCAAGAGCTATTCCGCTTACACGAAGGGTCGAAAGTTCGCATCAAGCGAACGGAAGGAAATTGGTTTGAAATTGAAATTGCAAATGGAAGTGTAGGTTGGTTGCAGAAAAAGAACATTGAAATCATATGAACGAATTCATAAATAAACTCCTTCCATTCGA
>JAQVGF010000033.1:0-5626 GCA_028696875.1 Dysgonamonadaceae bacterium | reverse complement strand
TAAGTGAAAAGTAATTGGGAAGTATCTGATTTGGGGCTCAAGTTAGATACAATCCATTTCTTTAATTGTGCCATTCAGCCCTTATTAAACTCTACACCTCATTCAATTATACCCACGTAATGAGTTTTAGATTTATTTCAACAACCTTATTGTTTAAATAAAAAAGCTGATATAATCATTTTTTCTTTTAAAATAATTGCTTAATTCTAATCTTTTGATTAAGTTTAACGCGCTATAAAAGCGCAGAAGATATTATTTCATCTTTTAAAAAATAAACACCATGTCAAGAACTATTACTTTCAATGATTTAAGAAAATTCAAAGACAAATTGCCTCACGGAAGTATCCGCAAAATATCCGAAGAGTTAGGATTAGAAGTTGAAACTGTGAGGAATTATTTTGGCGGATACAACTACAAAGAAGGAAAAAGTATAGGAGTTCATATGGAGCCGGGTCCCGATGGCGGTATTGTTGTTTTAGACGACACCACTATTTTCGACAAGGCTCTTTCTATTTTAGGACTGGAAGATTATCCGGTATATAAAGAAGTAGAAGTAGAAGAAGAAAAAGAGAGAACAGAATAAACTGCAAGAAAGAGAAGGTTTCATATAGCAATGTTTTTTTCTATAAAAAAACAAAGCGTTGTGGATTAACAGTAAAAACAAATAAGCTATTTTTGTAGGCTTTTTTATGCATAAATTCAATTTTGTTTGAACGCTTTTTTATTAAGATTTTAATTATGAAAGATAAAGAAAAAAACAGAGACAATTTGGTAACGGTAGCGATACATACCTATGAAAAAGCTCAAATATTAAAAAGCATACTCGAATCGGAGGGTATAGAAACTTATATTCACAATGTGAATTTGCTCCAGCCAATGATTTCGGCGGGTGTAAGAGTAAGAATTAATGAAATTGATCTTCCTCGCGCATTGGATATAATTGAAAACGTGAAATTTGAAGAGAGTGAAATAGAAAAGAAAGATAAAAAGATAAGAAGGAATGAAATTCTGGTTCCGATAGATTTCTCAGAATTCACCTTGAAAACTTGCGAATTTGCTTTCAGGTTAGCCAACGAAATTAATTGTGAGATCAAATTGATGCACGTTTACTTTTCTTCGTTCTATCCCACAAGCATACCATTTGGCGATACATTTGCAGTTCAGCCGCCCATTGAAGATACCTACAAAGATATACACGAGAATGTGGAGCGTCAGATGAAAGAGGTTATTAGCAAATTGAATGATAAAGTTGCAGACGGTAGTTTACCTAACATAAATTATTCATACACACTTCGCGAGGGATTGCCGGAAGAAGAAATAGTGAGTTATTCCAAAAAGGTTCGCCCATATGCCATAGTAATGGGTACACGCGGTAGCAATAAAAAAGAGCACGACCTCATCGGAAGCGTAACCGCAGAGGTAATAGAAGGCTGCAAGACTCCTATCTTTGCCATACCCGAAAACTCTGAGTTGCGCGACATTTCTTCGATGAAGAAAATTGTTTTCCTCACCAATTTCCAAGACCGCGAATTTGTTGCAATTGCTACACTTATGGAGTTTATAAAAAACTATCCTATAAGAGTATCATTTGTGCATGTTACAAAAAAAGAAGACCGATGGAATGAGATAAAGCTTACGGGACTGAATAACTATTTCAAAGAACATTATCCCAACATTCTAACCGATTACTCAATAATAAGTAGCAACGAAGGGATCCCGGAAGCGTTAGAGAAATTTGTCAATGAAAACACTATCGATATGATTTCGTTGTCGAGTTCGCCACGAAATATTTTTGCACGGATGTTTAATCCAGGAATTGCTCGAAGAATGCTTTTCCATACAAATACTCCGATGCTGGTAATTAAATCAACGTTGAAATAAAGTGATCAACTCTTAATTGCAAACTATTTGAGAAATCCAATTAATCAGTTGTTTCTGCAGTATAAACTTTAGGAAGATATATTAGGTTGTAATATAAGTAAAGTCCAAGTCATAGTTAATCTTTGATAAGAAAAGTTCAAAAGCCTTGTTTTTGAACTTTTCTTATCAAAGACTCAGTGTACTACTCTGAAAGATAAAGGTATACTATAAAGGAAATGTTAACTGATGAATAGTTTCATTCATAGAATTCGTGTTTTAAGAACGAGAATTATAAGCATAATAGTCGTTCTCTTATTGTGCTATCCAATCGTATTATCTCAACATACTATAAATATCCACTCTATTTCTCGTCGTGATGGATTGTCAAATGGAGCCGTTAACGCAATTGCTAAAGATAAGGAGGGATATATGTGGTTTGGAACTTGGAATGGACTCAATAGATTTGATGGGAACAATATCACCAGCTATCTTCCAGGTGTAAATAGTGATGCTATTCACAATCATGTTATTCGGGAAATATATCCAACTGCATCGGGTTCCATTTGGATGCTCACTAATAAGGGGTTGAGTTTGTATGACAATGTTTATAACCATTTTACTCCATTTTTTGATGCTGAATCAGAATTTATAAATTTTGAGAACGATATCGCAATCAGTTATTCAGAGCATAATGGTGTTTTCGCTTCGGTTTATGGACGTGGCCTTTTTAAATATGATAGCATCGCCAGTCAATTTAAGAAAATCTCATTTAATAAGGCATCACAATTGATCTCCCGCAAGATAAAAAGAATTCATCAAGCTGATAGCTCTATTTATGGAATAACTGCTGATAATGAATTAATCCAGTTTTCAGATAATCATATAGAGACTTTGCTTCATCTGCCAATAACGGATGAAGTAAAGTCTACTTCTTTAGTTAAAATCAGAAATCGCTCACATCTGCTTATTATCCAAGCTATGAGTCCGGCGCTTGCCGTCGATTTAAATACATACAAAATAAACCGAATTGATATCTCCGGGGAAATAATTACATCATTATCACCTTCAAGAAAAGAAGGTGTGATTTGGGTTGGAACAGAAAATGGAAGAGTTTACAGTTTTGATTTAGTGGATCAAAAGTTCGAAAATCTTGCTCTATATCAAAGTTTTTTAAAGAATGATTTTATTTCATCACGAATCCTTACTATCTATGAAGCAGAACCCGATGTATTATGGATAGGTACTGATGGAAACGGGCTTTACACACTTAAGTTAACAGAATTTCCCAGTACCGTACTTTCTTCCGAAAAACTAACCTACCCTATCGTGAGAAGTATCCTGATCACACAAAATCGGGATATTCTAATAGGCACCAAAGGTGGCGGAATTGATCTGTTCGACTTTAATAGGAACTACATCAAAAAAATATCTGTTAAAAATGGACTAAGCAACAATTCAGTTCTTTCTCTCCACCAACGTAAAAATGGTGCAATATGGGTAGGGACTGATGGAAATGGTGTTGATATCATCTCTCCAGATTATCAACATATCAGCAATTTTCCCCGTGATTTTAATGTGCCTAAATCTTTTAATTTCAAATCTGTATATCGCATACTAGAAACCAGTGATGGCCACATCTTTTTAGGTACGAGTGGATATGGCACTATATCAATTGAGTTAGATAGCGATAAAAATCAATATCCGATTAGTTTTGAGCAATTAATAATTGACAAAAACGTTGCATCAACTGAGCACCAAAAACAAATTGTTTACTCTCTCGCTGAAGAAATCCCCGGTATAATATGGATTGGTACCCGAGGATTTGGAGTATATCGTTTCGATATAGAAAATCAGAAAGTAATTGGTAGATTCAACACTTCATCACATCCTAAACTTATTAACAATGATGATATCCTTTCGTTATTTAAAGATGGAAAAGGAGATATATGGGTAGGAAGCAGTCGTGGTGCCTACGTTTTATCACCCTTATCGCTCGATTCAGTAAAAGTAAAAAATATAGAAGCTTTAAATAGCCTAAAAAACAGTAGTATTCATGCAATAGAAGCAGATAATAAAGGAAATATTTGGATGACCACAAATACTGGACTCTCTTTTATTGATATTAATAAAGAGTTGGCAAGGAATTTTAATGAGTTTGACGGATTAATTAATTTTGAATACACTGATGGTGCTTCTTTTTTTGATACCAAATTATCGTTACTTTACGTTGGAGGCACTCAGGGTTTAGATATTCTTAAAACAAACGAGATAAAATTCAACTCTTACTTCCCACCAATTGGAGTCAATCAGTTATATATAAAAAACCAACCTATTGAGATAACATCTAAAGGCATTCTAACCAAACGTATCAATCATCAGAAAAAATTGACTTTAAAATACAATCAAAACTCTTTAAAACTTGATGTTTCACCACTTGTATTCTGGGCTCATGATCGCCACAGAATATCGTACCGATTAAAGAATCACGATGACGAATGGTTTCTTAACCCTCCCAACCAACCTATCAATTTGTCAAATCTAACACCTGGAAGATACACCCTCCAAATGAGAGTGAGCGATGAGAATGGAAATTGGTCGAGTGAGATTAGGGAGTTATATATCAAGATAAATCCGCCTATCTGGATTACTTCACAGGCCATTCTTATTTACGTCTTAATTTTAATTGCCCTCCAGTTCTTTATTTTTATGGCATACAGAAGGCGAGCAAACAGGAAAAAAGAGATTGCTTTGCAGGTATTGCAGCGGGAAAAAGAAAAAGAATTACAAAACTATAAATTTGAGTTTTTTACAAATGTAGCTCATGAGTTTCGTACTCCTCTCACACTTATTACTTCACATATTCACGTCCTACTCGAAGATACTCAAAGTGCTATTGACAAAATACGCCTCTTAAAAGTTTATAAGAATAGTGTGAAGCTACAAAAATTAGTTGTAGAAATTATGCAATTCAGAAAACTTGAAAAGGGCAAAGAACCTTTGCATATTCAACTGACTAAGCCTGCTGAACTTATTAGTGAAGTAGTTTCTGATTTTGAGCTGCTTGCTCAGAAGAAAGATATAACTTTCGAAATTACTGCTCCTTCCTCCGAATTGTTTTTTAAAACCGATGCCGATAAATTTCAACGTATCTTAAGCAATCTTGTATCTAATGCAATTAAATACAACAACGTAAAAGGAACAATAATAATTGATGTAGATTTATCCGCTAATGAACTAATTGTTAGGGTGAGAAATGATGGTCCCGGAATAAAACCACAATTATTCAACTATGTTTTTGAACCTTTTGGGTTATCGTCAACCGATATCAGAAAAGGTCTCCCACACTTCGAATCTGCAGGGTTAGGTCTTGCTGTTACAAAAAAACTGGTTGAACTACTAAAAGGAACTATTCAGGTTGAAAGCATACCTAATAAAAATACGACTTTCATCTGTATCTTTCCTGACGTTCATCATTTACCCACTGAAGAACTGATTCAGATACTTCCAGATGAATCTGATAAATTTGATATCCTTGATGCGGTAGAATACGATAAACCAAAAGAGGATGAAAAATCTGATCCTGACAAACCCCTTATCCTACTGGTAGATGATAATCCCGAAATTTTGGTAATGCTCAAAGAATTAATACAAAAGGATTACAACATTATCTTTGCTGAAAATGGACTTGAAGCGTATAATAAAATACTGTTTCACAAACCTGATCTAATAGTATCGGATATAATGATGCCTGAAATGGATGGAATTG
>JAQVGF010000188.1 GCA_028696875.1 Dysgonamonadaceae bacterium | reverse complement strand
ATATATTACCCGCGACGACATTTGTCCCGATGAGGACAAAGAGATGTACAATACAGTATTCAAGAAATTACTCGACATTGGTGATTTCGTGGGTATTACCGGCTTCGTTTTTCGCACAAAAATGGGGGAAATATCGGTGCATGCCCAATCGTTAACTGTATTAGCAAAATCGCTGAGACCTCTTCCCATTGTTAAGACAAAAGATGGTGTTTCGTACGATACCTTCAGCGATCCCGAATTGCGCCATCGTCAACGCTATGTAGATTTATTGGTAAATGATCACGTTCGTGAAACTTTCGTGAAACGCACAAAAATGTTTAACGCCATGCGCGACTTTTTCAATCAAAGAGGTTATCTGGAAGTTGACACACCCGTTTTGCAAAGCATTCCCGGTGGAGCAGCAGCTCGACCTTTTACTACGCATCACAATGCATTGAATATGCCGCTTTATTTGCGAATTGCAAATGAGTTGTACCTGAAGCGTTTGATTGTAGGTGGATTTGAGGGTGTGTATGAATTTTCACGCAATTTCCGTAATGAAGGAATGGATCGTACACACAATCCTGAATTTACTGTAATGGAAATTTATGTTGCTTACACCGATTATCTTTGGATGATGGAGTTTACTGAGCAACTATTGGAATATGTTGCCATGCAAGTGCTTGGTACTACAGAAGCGAAAATAGGGGATAAAACAATCAACTTTAAAGCTCCTTACAAACGTGTTACAATGATTGATGCCATCAAGGAAAACACAGGATACGATGTTGGCGGGATGAGTGAGGATGACTTAAGAGAGGTTTGTGATAAGCTGGGTGTGGAGCAAGATGAAACAATGGGGAAAGGCAAACTTATTGATGAAATATTTGGCGAAAAATGCGAAGGGAATTATGTGCAACCCACTTTTGTTATCGATTATCCCATCGAAATGTCACCACTTACAAAAAAACATCGCTCTAATCCCGAGTTAACAGAACGATTTGAATTGATTGTAAACGGGAAGGAACTGGCAAACGCTTATTCTGAGTTGAACGACCCAATTGATCAACGAGAACGATTCGAAGATCAATTGAGATTATCGGAAAAAGGAGATGACGAAGCGATGTTTATCGACGATGACTTTTTGCGTGCACTGGAATATGGCATGCCTCCTACATCAGGACTGGGAATTGGGATGGACAGGTTAGCCATGTTTCTTACCGGGCAAACTTCCATTCAAGAAGTGCTATTTTTTCCTCAAATGCGTCCGGAAAAATCTGCAAAAAAAGACAGTGTTGCAAAATACACAGCTATTGGGATTCCCGCAGAATGGGTTGCTGTAATTCAAAAAGCCGGCTACAATACTGTTGAGTCATTAAATGACGTAAACCCCAATAAACTTCATCAAGAACTGTGTGGATTGAACAAGAAATTCAAGTTAGAATTGAACAATCCTTCAACTGATGAGGTTAAATCATGGACGGAACAAGCTTTAATGAGCTAATTTACAAACAGATTCACTAATTTACAACAAAAAACAAATGGATTCACCTGGCAAGATTGCTATTATTGGTAGCGGAACATGGGCAACAGCACTTGCAAAAATAGTGTTGATGAAGAATAAACACCTAAATTGGTTTATCAGAAAATCGGAAGTTATTGATGAGTTTTATAAATTAGGACACAACCCATCCTACTTATCGAATGTAAAATTCAATCTTTCTCAAATAAGCTTCTCTTCCAATATAGAAAGAACGGTTAAAGATTCAGATACCATTATAATTGCTGTTCCTTCTCCTTACTTAAAACAACATTTAAGAAAACTCAAAACGAGCGCATTTCAAGACAAATTAATTTTCTCAGCGGTAAAAGGGATTGTTCCTTTTGACAATATGGTGGTATCAGAATATCTGGCATTCAATTATAAAATGCAAATGGAGGATATCGGTATTATTTCGGGTCCTTGTCATGCCGAGGAGGTAGCACTGGAACGTTTATCGTTTCTTACAGTTGCTTGTAAAGATATAGGTAAAGCAACAATAATTGCCGATGCGATAAGATCGCGCATCTTGAGCACATCTGTCTCTACGGATGTAATCGGGATTGAATTAGCGGCTGTTCTAAAAAATATATATGCTATTGTTTCCGGAATTTGTTCCGCATTGCAATATGGCGACAATTTTCAGGCAGTTCTGATGTCTTATAGCGCTCAAGAGATGGAACGTTTCATTCAGGGTGTGTTGCCTTTGCACAGGAATATTCTTGAAACTCACTATTTGGGCGATATGTTGGTAACAGGATATTCACAGTTTAGCAGAAACCGCACTCTGGGTACAATGATTGGAAGAGGATATTCGGTAAAAACAGCACAATTGGAAATGGAAATGGTAACCGAAGGTTATTATGCAACCAAATGTATCAAAGAGATGAATAACAGGTTCAAGATTGACATACCTATTGTTGAAATAGCGTATGATATTTTGTACAACAATGTTTCGCCACGAATCGGAATAAGAAAATTAGTTGAATCACTAAGATGAAATCAATATGGGGAAACTAAAATTAAATATCAATGACGTAACCCCGTGGGTTACAAAAGAGGAAATAAATGAATTGGCCGATGCAGCCACTATGGCAAATATGGCATTGCACGATGGCACGCTTCTGGGGAATGACTTTTTGGGATGGGTAGATTTACCCTCATCCATTACCGAGTCTCAAATTGAAGAGATAGAAAAAACAGCTATCCATTTGCGTACTCATTGCGATGTAGTAGTAGTTGTAGGTATTGGAGGCAGTTATTTAGGAGCAAAAGCTGTTATTGATGCACTTTCCAATTCGTTTGATTGGCTGCAAGACAAGAGAAAGAATCCCGTAATTTTATATGCCGGGAATAATATTAGTGAAGACTACTTCTATGAGTTAGTTGAATATTTGAATGGTAGAAGTTTTGGTATTATTAATATCTCGAAATCGGGAACCACAACCGAGCCAGCTTTAGCTTTCAGAATTCTGAAAGATAAACTTGAGAGAGAAGTAGGAAAAGAAGAGTCCAGAAACAGAATTGTTGCCATAACCGATGCAAGTAAAGGCGCTTTGCGGGATTTAGCAATGAATGAAGGTTACAAAACTTTCGTAATTCCCGATAATGTGGGAGGCAGATATTCAGTGCTAACACCCGTTGGGCTTTTACCCATCGCAGTTGCCGGCATCAATATTCGCCTATTGCTTCATGGCGCATCTGAGATAGAGAAAGAAACGAGTAGAGATGCAAGTTTCAAAAATAATCTGGCTGCTATTTATGCAGTAACGCGAAACGAACTATATAAGAGAGGAAAAAAGATTGAATTGTTAGTTAATTTTCATCCCAAACTTCACTATTTCGCTGAATGGTGGAAACAACTTTTTGGAGAGAGCGAAGGTAAAGACAACAAAGGCATTTTTAATGCATCTGTAAATTTTACAACAGATCTTCATTCAATGGGGCAGTGGATTCAAGAAGGAGAACGCACTATTTTTGAAACAATTATATCCATAGAAGAACCCAACAAAAAAGTAAAGATTCCGCATGATGAACTCGACCTGGATGGGCTAAACTATCTGGAAGGAAAAAGAGTGGATGAAGTGAACAAAATGGCTGAATTGGGGACGCGTATTGCTCACGTTGATGGAGGAGTACCCAATATTGTAATTACAATACCTGAGCTAAGTCCCTATTATGTAGGTCAATTGATCTACTTTTTTGAAAAGGCATGTGGCATAAGCGGTTATCTCTTGGGTGTTAATCCATTCGATCAACCGGGAGTGGAAGCATACAAGAAAAACATGTTTGCCTTATTAGAAAAGCCGGGGTTCGAAAAAGAAACCGAAGAGATAAAGAGAAGAATCTAAGGGATTTTTATCTTCAAAATAAAAAAGTATAAAAGTGTTTTGTTTGATTGGATTTTTCCTTTAAGACAAAACACTTGCTAATTTATATTAATAAAATAAGAGTAAAACAACATTAAAAAATATGACTGAAAAATTAATAAGCTATCTTCAAAAAAACAAGTTTGAAAATCTTGATTTACGAGCTGTTCTATTCGATATGGATGGTATCATATATAACTCCATGCCCGCTCATGATAAATCCTGGAGGCAAACAATGCAGGAGTGGAATTTAAAGTTAGAACCAAGCGAGTCTTTTATTCAAGAAGGACGACCTGCAAGGTTAATGATAAACATGGTTTTCCAAAGAAATCTGAAGAGAGATGCTACCGAACAAGAGGTAAAAGATATCTATAAACGAAAAACAGAACTATTTTTTGAACATGATACCGGTGCCTTAATTCCCGGAATTCAAGAAACTATCAAAATTGTTAAAACAAATGGT
>JAQVGF010000187.1:1508-4369 GCA_028696875.1 Dysgonamonadaceae bacterium | reverse complement strand
ATTGATAAAGCAGTAAATTAAGAGAAGTTAGCATGAATATTATCAAAATAAGTAATCGATATTGTCGCTACAGTTTAGGATTAATCCTTTTACTGTTTTTGAGCTTCTCTGTGCAAGGATTTGCACAAACATATCTTGTAAAAGGCAAGGTATCAAGCCAAGGTGAAGCTTTGAAAAATGTAATGGTAACAGATGGTGACAACACCACGCTTACTAATTCAAAAGGAGAGTATAGTTTGCATGTTTCACTACACTCAACTTTTGTATATGTATCAACTACTGCAGGCTATTTGCCAAAAGATAGTTTAAATGTCCCACAATTTTACAAACCTCTTAGAGATAATAATTCTACTTATAACTTTGAGTTGATAAAAAATAAGAAGGACGACACCAACCATGTTGTTTTGGTACATGCCGATCCACAGTTTTTTAAAGAAGAACAATTCAAGTTGTACGAAACAGTTGTCGATGATTGCATTGAAACCATTTCTGGATATAAAGATCGAGATGTTTTTGGAATTGATTGTGGTGATTTAACAGCAGATCGTCCTCACTTTTATTCTCCTTATATCAATATTCTCAATAAAACCGATGTCCCATTTTATCGAGTGCTGGGCAACCATGACATGGAAAATGGAGGACGAACCAAAGAAGAATCCGTGCATCAGTTTGAAAGCTATTTTGGACCCTCTTACTATTCATTTAATAGAGGAAATGCACATTACATTGTCTTAAATAATGTATTTTATCTGGGAAGACCTTATTCATACATGGGGTATATTGATGAGCAAACTTATCGTTGGTTGGAGCAAGATCTATCGTATATTGCTGAAGGCTCACTTATTTTTGTTGCAATGCATATTCCTGCTAGACTAACTGAAGAGGTAAAACCATTTGGCTACAATCAAGAGAGTATTCGTCAACAAACAGTGAATATCGATCCACTGTTCAAAATGCTGGAGCCTTATAATGCTCACATCTTTACAGGTCACGAGCATTATAATAAAAACATAATTCATTCTCCTTCGCTTTACGAACATAACACTGCTGCGATCAGCGGTTCATTTTGGCAAGGAGACTATTGTTGGGATGGTACACCAATAGGTTATGGAGTGTATGAAATAACAGGAAACGACGTGAAATGGTATTTCAAAAGTGGCGGGCATCCTCGCAGTCATCAAATGAGGGTTACACCTGTTGGAAGCAGCGCAGAACACCCAGATGACATTATTGTAAACATCTGGAATTGGGATAAAAACTGGAAGGTGGAATGGACGGAAAACGGTGAATATCGAGGCGATATGATTCAGTTTACAGGTCATGATCCTACAACTGCAGAAGGGTTTACTGACAAGGAAAATTTAGAATTTAAATGGTTATCACCTGTTCCAACAGATCATCTGTTTAGAGCTACTCCACGATCAAAAGATTCTAAGATTGAAGTTATAGCAAAAGATTCGTTTGGGGAAGTCTATAGGGAGAGATTGTAAGAGATATTTCTTGTCTCAGACTCCGCGGCTTCGCTCTGGTTTCCCTCTTACATATTGTTTAGGCCACTCAATTTGTTCATCCAATTTAGGGACTTCCATCAATGCAAAATAAGGATTGCGAAGCATCTCTCTCCCCAGAAAGATTAAATCGGCTTTGCCCGCTTGCAATATCTCTTCCGCCTGCACTGCATCCGTGATTAGTCCCACAGCTCCTGTGGCAATATTTGCATCTTTCTTTATTTGCGCAGCAAAGGAGACTTGATAATTTTTACCAAATGTGATGAGTTGATCTTTTACAACTGCACCTGATGAACAATCAATCAAATCGGCTCCATTTTCTTTCAGAAGTTTAGCTACTTTCACAGAATCTTCAATTGTATGTCCACCTTTAGCCCATTCTTCGGCAGAGATACGTACAAAGAGGGGCATTTCATCGGGGATTATTTTATATATTGCTTGTGTTACTTCTATTAATAAACGTGTGCGATTTTCAAAATCTCCTCCATACTCATCGGTTCTCTTATTGGTGAGTGGCGATATAAATTGATTGAGCAGATAACCATGCGCAGCATGAATTTCTATGGTATCGAATCCTGCTTCAACTGATCGTTTTGCAGCAGCTGCAAATGATTTAATGACTTCTTGTACTTCGGCTACACTGAGTTCTTTTGGAGGAATATCGTCTTCATTAAATGGAATAGGAGAGGGTGCTACTGTTTGCCAACCTCTATTCGTAACATCCACTTGATATTTGCCTTCCCATGGTGGTGCTGTACTTGCTTTTCGTCCGGCATGTGCTAATTGTATGCCTGACTTAGCACCTTGCTCTCGAATAAAAGTTGTGATTCGTTTCAGTGGTTCAATGTGTTTGTCGGCCCAAATACCCAAATCGTCGGGCGATATTCTCCCTTCAGGAGAAACGGCTGTAGCTTCTGTAAAAATAAGACCTGCACCGCCAACGGCACGGGAACCTAAATGGACCAAATGCCAGTCGTTGGCCATTCCATCTTGTGAACTGTATTGACACATGGGCGAAACAACAATTCTATTTGATAGGGTTAAACCTTTTAATTGGAACGAGGAGTATAATAATGATTTTGACATATGTGTGGTAAATATTTATTTTGGGAATAATGAAAGACGCATCAAAATGAACCAGATTCGATATGCTTCTCGGGGCGTTATTGTATTTGTCTTTTAATTGAACGTTTTTAGATGTTAATAGCTCATTTTTATAATTTTTCCTACACCCCGCTCGCGCCAGTTTATCGGTGTGGTGCGAAAAAATAAATGAAATAACATGTCCTCTTACGCAATACACGCTGTAGAATTGAGCAACGCCAAAATTCCTGCATTGAGCGAAGTCGAAAT
>JAQVGF010000187.1:0-1408 GCA_028696875.1 Dysgonamonadaceae bacterium | reverse complement strand
AAATTCCTGCATTGAGCGAAGTCGAAATGTTGGAAATGCGCTCGAGCGAGTTAGCTAAGGACATTACATTTTATATTGATTCAAAAAAACGATCTGCATTGTTATTGTAAATTTTATCTATTACTTCTTTAGGTAATTTCAGTCCTTTTACATTCTGCTGCATGCTCTTTATGTGTTGTGTAGAATCAGTTACAAGATAAATCCAATGTGATTTCCAGCTTTCTTGTAGTCTTTGGAGAACTTCGTTAGGGTTGGCTTGATTTGCATTAATTGTAATATCAGTACCGTATAAAATTCTATCTTGGTATTTAATGAAGAAGTTTTTCACTTTTTCATAATCGTCAACCGACTGATATTGTATATGGGTCATTCTAGCCGACAAATCAATATTCATATTAGGGAATTCATCCAATCGTTTGGCTACTTCATCTACACTCCATTCTAAGCTAGCTATATGTGCTCCTGTAAAAAGGAGGTCAGGATTATTTCGTAATCGATTATCTCTTGCATTTATTTGATCATCATACGAAGGTGATTCAGGATGCATGTACATATGGTATTGTGGATGGTTTTCGTAATATCTTCTATTCTCTGCGTTTATCATTTCCTCCAACGGCAGCCAACAGTCAAGTGGTTCTCCCAAATGTCCCATAACCGGAATCTTGTTTACTTCAAGATAATTGAATATAGGATCAAATATAGGGTTATCAATCATGACAAATTGTCCTTTGGTATCTTTTAATTCCATTCCAATATTTTTCCATATTTTGATTCCGGACGCTCCTGCTATCAGACATTGTTTTATTCTATCAATTGTATTATCTGCAAAATTAGAATCATTAAAACTCTCGACTGAAAAAGTTCCTAAAAAAGCATATTGGTCTGTCCATTCCTTTTTTGTGATTTCGCTAACACTAAATTGATCGTCAATTGAAGTGCCTGCATCGACATTTGGTGAGATAACACGGAAATTATGCTTAGAGGCAAATTCCATATAAATAGGGTTTTGCGTATCGATATGTAAATGAACATCAGTTTTGGGAACGCTTTCAAAATCATTAACTGTATAATAAGTTGTTTTTTCTTGACATGCAATTAAGAATCCTATTGTCATTATCATGGATATTGTAGCAACAACAAGCTTCCATTTTTTTAATTGTCTTTTCATGTTTGTAATACTTTTAAATGTTTATATCTTTAGCAAGCATTAATTTTTAAATCAATCATAACGTAAATAGGAATTACCTCCGCTTGCACCGATTTTGTAATCTGCTTGCGAAGCAAAAAAACGAAATAACATGTCCGCTTACGCGGCGCGCTCGAACGTGTTTAATAACTCATCTCAATAATTTTCTCTACATCCTCCGGCTTCAAAGACTGATGTTCACCAAGTCCTGTCCAATTACGT
>JAQVGF010000186.1:2022-4385 GCA_028696875.1 Dysgonamonadaceae bacterium | reverse complement strand
GAGTAGCACATGGGGCATTGAACCAAAAATCAAGAGCAGTCTCAAACAAAAATTTGACAAGTGTGTACTAAGTTCACAAAAACACAACTCGTTTATAAACCTGATTGACAACAAAGTGAATATTGCGCTTGCTGCTCGTAGCATGTCGCCCGACGAAAAAGAATACGCAACGTCAAAAGGAGTAAGTTTAATTGAAACGCCAATAGCGCTTGATGCTTTTATTTTTATAGTTAATCCTAAAAATCCGGTCAAAAGTTTGACAACTGAGAATATACAGGATATTTACACGGGTAAAAAAACAAATTGGGCAGATTTTGGGATAGTATTATTTCCTGATAATCCTGATTATTCAGCCATACATCCATTTGTTAGAAATCCAAACTCAGGAAGTCAGGAGTTGATGGATTTATTGATAATGAAAGATTTAGATTATATCGATCTTCCGATATACAAAGAGAATCTAATATTCACTATGGCAGGATTGATCGATGGAATTGCCGGTGATCCATTAGCAATAGGCTATACTGTATATTATTATAATGAGTTCATTATCAGACCTGATAAAAGCTATTTGAAAACGATTGATATTGATGGGGTAGAGCCCACAGAACAAACTATTAGCAATCGTTTATACCCTTATACCACAGAGGTGTACGCTGTCATTCGTTCCGATACAGACAAGTCTTCAATGACATATAAGATTTACGAGTGGCTTCAAACACCAACAGGAAAACAAACCATCAGTAATTGTGGATATATACCTATTAGGTAAGGGTTCTGCCACTACACATACAATTTACCGTTGCATACCATTTTAAAAACAAACTGAATGAGTATTTCAAAAGCATTTTTTCTTATGCTAATAAAAACAATAAAGTTAGAATTCATATAAAAGAACCTGCGACAGAATTGCGCAATGATGGAGTTGACGCAAAGATTAATCAATGAGAAGTTGTTTCTTTAGACCGAATGCCCTTCGACTACGCTCAGGGCTCGGATGAAACAACAAAAAAAAATAACAGAGTCAAAGCCCTGCAATTAATTTTTTATTGCTATCTTTAAAACAAAAACCGATATGAAAACATTTGATTTGTTCTTCAGGAAAAGCAATCATATTTCAAGTGCTTATCGCACTGTTCTATTGCTTATGGTTGTGGTGGGTGCTATTGTTTTTTCATCGTGCGGAACGTCTAAGAGATATGCAAAGCCGGAAAATCAACGGGTGGAGATGAAAAGTGATAAAGATAGCACAGAATATCAATTAATTGTGCTTGATCCCGGTTATGAATCCTATTTGGTTACTAAACCATCTGCTAATTTCTATTCGCAACAATATTACGAAAACTGGAATAAACTTTATGTTATGGAGTGGAATTCCCGTCATCGAAATCCTTTACGATATGGTGGCTTTTATGAAACAGAAATCAATTACGACCCTATGGAAGATTATGGTTTAGATTTAAATTATCGGCTCTATTATTATTTTCAGTTTATAAAAGATAAATACGGCATTGTACTAATAGATAGAGGAAGATAGAAAGCAGAGCGATTTGCAGGAAGTGAAGCTATAAAATCATTGAAACTAATTTGTTTAGAGAAATATGTTGTGTTTTATTCTAAAATATTAGTATCTTTGAAAGAAGTAGGCAACATACATTTTCGCAAGAAAGTTAGAATAAATCATAAAAATAGAAGCCACACCTGAAAATAGAAGATGTGGAATATCTTTTATTTAGTCTTTTCACGAATCCCCTAAATAAATTTACGTCTTAAAAAAATTAACGTCGAAACTAATATATATTTATCATGAGCAGAGCATTTATCAATGAAGATCAGCAAGTTGATACACCTTTTGTACCACCTCGCGCCGATTTACCCAAAGGTATAACCAATTATGTTACTCCGGCAGGAATGGAGGCTTTATTAAAAGAGAAAGAAGACCTTTTGGAAGAGTTGAAAAAATGGAATGCCGGTGATGAGCATGGGAAACTGAATGCAATAAAAGTGCTCAATATTAAATTGCAGATGTTGGAAAATAGGATTCTCACTGCAAATATTATTGAGCACGAAGGGCAGGATAAGAGTGAAGTACACTTTGGTTCAACTGTGCTCTTACAAATTGGTAAAGGAAGTAAAACCCGTAAACTCCAAATTGTGGGCGTTGATGAAGCAGATTTAAAAGAAGGTAAAATTGCTTTTACATCTCCGCTCGCCAAAGAATTGATGAACAAAAAAGTGGGCGATAAAGTTGTCTTAAAGCTGGAACAAGGGAAAAGTGTGTTTAAAGTATTAGAAATTGAGTAGTTCCACGTACAATTGAAAATAAAAAAAGAAAGAGGCACTTATGTACTTGCACACATTAA
>JAQVGF010000186.1:0-1922 GCA_028696875.1 Dysgonamonadaceae bacterium | reverse complement strand
CCAACACTATAAATAAAAAAATGAGTTGATAGTTAGTCTTTTTGTAAGGACTAACTATTTGTTTATGGTATTGATGCTCTCACCTAACATATGTAGGTTTGAAGCTTTACCTATTTCAGTTGAATTTTCACCTGCCCAACCGTTTTCTTGATCTACTCCGGTATACACTTTCACAAAGTCTATTCCGGGCAAGTTTACTTTATTACCATCTTTATCTATTGCCCAATCAATATCAATTGCTGATCCGTCATCTATATTGGAATGATTATCGGCATATCCACAATTAAAAGATTTCAAAATAAAGAAACTGCCTTGTCCACTTTCATCGACACCATTTTGAGCCAAGCGAATTCCCTTGAAGGTGATTTTATTTTCGCTTTCCCATAATGGATAGTAGGATTGTGTGTGGGTTTTGTTTTTTACTTTATATCCTTCTTTTCCTTTGTTGTTTGTCCAACGAATATAGTCATCAATATATGCACCATCAGTTCCTGTTCCTTCTTGGCCTACTTCTTCCGGGGTTTCTCCTTTTGGTTTGTAGTAAGTCATCTCAAAATTGCGGTAAGTATTTACATCATTTCCATGGTCTACTGCCGATTGATACCATTCTTCGTTTTCAGCACCGAAGTTAGCACTCCCTTTTATTTCATACCACTCGTCATCGGGTTTTCCATTTCCATTTGCATCATACGATACCATAATAATACCCGGTTCGCTATTGTTAGCATATGCATTTCCTTCAATACGGAAATCTCTTCTACCTGCAACATTCACAATGGTATGATCAAAACCAAATGTTACGTATCCGCCCCAACCTCCAAGGGTAATTATCGATGCATCTTCTCCCACTAAAGCCTCTGCAACTTTAACTACCATATCTGCATGAGTATCTCCTGCTTCATATTGAGGCATTTTGTTTACGAATTGTCCCGGAGCGGGCAAATAATCAAATACATTGGCAATATATGGCGATGGTTCCTCTGTAGCTTTTGTCACTACAATGCTCACTATTTCTTTTAAATCACCCGAACTCACTTGCAATAAATACTTTCCTTCTTTAGCGGCAATAAACATGGGCGTTTCTACACCGGTCATTTGAGAGAATCTATAAATCTCGGAAGCGGTTTCAACTATTTTCCATTCGATGTTTTCATTACCTTTCATATATTCGGGCAGTTCTAATAATAACAGTGAGTGCGTTGTCGTTTCAAATCTTATCTCTTTTGATTCAACAACAATAGAAATTGTTTTTTCATCAACACCACCTTTATTTGCAACTTTCAGGACTAATTTATAGTAACCGGGAGTTGATTGAACAAACACGTAATCCAATGTCTTAGCTACTTCTTTCCCATCCAACTGCCATATATAGGTAGAATTGTTGTCGTTTTTAATTGTAGGTGTCAATTTCAATTCAGCATTTTCCAGAACTGTGTATCCGTTTTCTAATCCCGAAATAATGGGAGCCTGTACAACTTCTGTATCATCTTTACATGAGGCAAAGCTTGCAAAAACAATTAATAAAGCTAAAATAAATCTCTGTTTCATAGTTCGATTAGTTAAAAATTTGTTAGTTAATTCTTATTTGTAAGCAGGTAACAAAGCAAAGTGTCCCGGCAAATCTCCCGCCCTCACGCTCCATTTTTTCTTTCCCTCTTTATCAAAACAATATACTATGCCTGGTGTCACATAGTTTCCTCCATCAGTAATATATATATCTTTAGTTTCGGGATGCACCATTATGCCATAAGGTTTTTCAATCTCTTTTTCGGTGCCATCTGTAATAATCTGCTCTTTGACAATTTTACGAGTTTTTGTATCTATTATGTTGTATGAATAATTCCAATCTCCGGTAATTTGATTAAACTCCGTTCCATAAGCGTATAACAAGTCATCGTCTATCCAATAGTTGCTTGCAGCAA
>JAQVGF010000185.1 GCA_028696875.1 Dysgonamonadaceae bacterium | reverse complement strand
ATAGTGATGCACTTAAGGCTTATGGCAGCCCAATTGAAGAAACGCGAGCCGACCTGTTTGGTTTGTACTATTTGGGTGATCCAAAACTTGTAGAGTTGGGTTTGTTACCTGATAACGAAGCGTACAAAGCACAATACTACAGCTATTTGATGAACGGAGCAATCACGCAGCTCACACGCATTCAACTCGGTAAAGACATAGAACAAGCGCACATGCGCAATCGTCAGTTAGTTGCAACCTGGGTGTTGGATAAAGCAAAAGACTCGAAAGCTGCAGAAATGAAACAACGCGATGACAAAACATATATCGTTATAAACGATTATGAAAAAGTACGCGAATTGTTTGGAGAATTATTGGCAGAGATTCAGCGCATTAAATCGACAGGTGATTACGAAGGTGCTAAAAACCTAATCGAAACGTATGCTGTGAAAGTAAACGATCCTCTTCATAAAGAAGTGTTGGAACGATACAAAGCATTAAACTTGTCTCCTTACCGTGGATTTGTGAATCCTGTTTATCAGCTAATTAAAAACGATAAAGGTGAAGTAACCGATGTAACTATTTCGTACAACGAAAACTACGTAGATCAAAATTTGCGTTACTCAAAACAATATTCGCCGCTTCCGAATAACAATTAAGTCACCAAAGAAAAGTTGTCTTTCAAGGCAACTTTTCTTATTCCTTTTCTGTTTTAAATTATCTGTTTATTTGCAAAGCACTCACAATAATAATTCAACAGCTTGGTTAATTTAAAAACGAAACCAAATCCACTTATTACAGTTGTTACAGTTTGTTATAACTCTGCCGATTTGATAGAAGAGACACTGAAGAGTGTTACAGAGCAGAACTACTCTAACAAAGAATATGTAGTTATAGATGGAGCATCAACAGACGGAACCGATCAAATAATTGATAAATTCATTGATTTAATTGATTTCTATGTGTCGGAACCCGATAATGGGATTTATCATGCCATGAACAAAGCAGTCGTGAAGGCTTCGGGAGACTGGCTTATCTTTATGAATGCAGGCGATGCTTTTGTGGATAGCGAAGTGTTGCAAAAGGTTGCTAATTCGCTTTCGGACGAAACCGATGTGCTGTACGGTGATATTCTAACTCTGAAAAACAGAGAATTGATACTTAAAAAATCTCCTCCCAAAATAACGCATATGCACAGAATGCCTTTTTGTCATCAAGCGGTTTTCACGCGAACATCGTTATTAAGAAAATTTCCATTTGATGAAAAATATGCATTGTCTGCCGATTTTAAGTTGTTCAAACAACTGAAATCAGAAGAAGTTGATTTTGAAAAAATCCCTATAACCATAACCATTTACGACAGAACCGGACTATCAAGTAGTCAACGCTCGAAGGGACTTGCGGAAAATATAGCCATCATAAAAGAACTTGATGGCGCAAAAGAAAAACTTCGTTTGCTGCCGCGGCTTTATTTAGTGAAAGGTTGGAATTCGATAAGATCATTTTTGAAAAGTAAGTAGATTCAAAATCAAATAAACAATGAATTACCAAGAAACCGTTCAATATCTATACAATCAAATGCCAGCCTATCAACGGGTGGGAAGTGCCGCATACAAAGCGGGTTTGGATAACAGTCTCGCACTGGATGCATACTTTGAACATCCTCATCGTCACTACAGAACCATTCATATTGCCGGGACCAATGGCAAAGGATCAACATCACACCTTTTGGCTGCAATACTTCATGAGTCAGGATACAAAGTAGGTTTGTACACATCTCCCCATCTTATTGATTTTCGTGAGCGTATTCGCGTGAATGGTGAAATGATTAATAAACAGTTCGTGGTTGATTTTGTGAAAAATCATCGTCATGCGTTCGAGCCTATTATGCCTTCATTTTTTGAATTAACTATGGAGATGGCTTTTCTCTATTTCCAACATATGGAAGTTGACGTTGCCATTGTGGAAACAGGTTTGGGTGGTAGGCTGGACAGCACCAATATTATTTCTCCCAATCTTAGCATTATTACCAATATTGGTTTCGACCACATGCAATATTTAGGCGATACGTTGCCCAAAATTGCTGCTGAAAAAGCCGGAATCATTAAACCCGAAACGCCGGTTGTTATCGGAGAAGTAGAAAATGATGAAATAAGAGAAGTTTTCTTAGAAAAAGCAACACGAGAGAATGCACCAATTATTTTTGCAGAAGATGTGATGGATAATTTCAGTTCGAAAATTGCTGCTAATGGATGGATATTAAATAACGATAGTTACCAGAATCTTCGAAGTGAATTGGGTGGAGGTATGCAAAATAAAAATGCACGAACTGTCCTTGCTTCTATTCAGGAATTGTTAAAACTGGGTTATAAAATCCCCAATCATGCCATGTATGATGGTTTTGCAAATGTGGTAGAACTAACGGGATTGATGGGACGGTGGCAAACTTTGCAGGAGAAACCCAAAGTTGTTTGCGATACGGGCCACAATGCACATGCTATCCGCTACATTGCGAAGCAATTATCGAATGAGAAATATAAAACGCTCCATATTATTTTTGGTATGGCGAATGACAAGGATAGCATTAGTGTACTTTCGATAATGCCAAAAAATGCAATTTATTATTTCACACAAGCATCCATTGAAAGAGCGCTTAATGTGGATATCCTTGCAGAAAAAGCAGATGAGTATGGTTTACATGGAGAAAAATATAGCACTGTAAAATTGGCGCTGGAAGCGGCAACAAGAAACGCCAATGAATTCGATTTTATCTTCATCGGCGGTAGTTCTTTTGTTGTGGCAGATGCTTTGGCATTAATTCAGATCACCGGAAAATAAATACCAATGCACTATATAACACTTTCCAGCAAGATTATTTACCAAATTAAAACAATCCTAAAATTATAGTCAGCCAATATGGAGTCGTCTCTTCCTAAATCTGAGGCTTGAATATAGAAAGCTACTGTACTTGGCGAGCCATACATAAAATCGCAACTTATGGTTTCGGTATATAAAACAGGAAAACCTTCTTCGTCCTCTCCTTCATAGTAAGTGTGAACAAAAGGAAGCATTTTTTGCACTTCATCTACTCCTTCTTGTCCAATAAACACATAACCAAGTTGCGCACCATTTTCGTAAATAAATTTTGTTAACTCCGGTAAATCAAAAACAGCTTCGTAACGTCCGGCGTTGTTTATCCACTCCCAATTTGCCTTTTTAACAGTGATATTCACTATATCCCATTGTGTTTCTTGGAAATCAATAACTTGTACCGGATCGTCGTCAGAACAGGAATATCCTATTACCAGCAATAGTAGAATAAAAGTTACTTGTTTAATTGATTTGATAGTTTTACTTTTCATATAAAAATTATATTAGAGTCAGTTTTGTATGTACTGTTCAATTGTAAACGACTAAACCACTATAAATGTTCTTATTTTTGTGCTTTTATTATAAAGATATTCAAATCTGTTTAACAGATTATTCAAAAATAAGCATTATTATGATTCTCCTTCGACCTTTAATCTCCATCGTTCACATTTATTCGTTGCAAAAACCAAAAGATTCACCTATTTTTGTGAATCAAACAAAAGATGAGATAGTACATATCTCTCATTTTAAATATTCTCAAAATAGAATGAAACAATATATAGATTTACTTGAGCGAGTGATGAATGAAGGTGTAAGAAAGGACGATCGCACCGGAACCGGAACATTAAGCGTTTTTGGACATCAAAGTCGATACAATTTGGCGGAAGGTTTTCCAATGCTTACTACAAAAAAATTACATCTAAAGTCCATTATTTACGAACTCTTATGGTTCTTAAACGGTGACACTAATGTTAAGTATTTACAAGAAAACGGCGTTAGAATTTGGAATGAATGGGCGGATGAGAATGGCGATTTGGGACCAATTTATGGGAACCAATGGCGCTCGTGGCCCAATTATAATGGTGGACATGTAGACCAAATATCAGAAATAATTGAAGCTATCAAAAGCAATCCCAATTCGCGACGAATAATTGTAAGTTCGTGGAATGTTGCTCAACTTCCTGAAATGAAACTTGCTCCGTGTCATGCTTTTTTCCAACTCTATATTGCCGACGGAAAGCTGAGTTTACAACTTTATCAACGAAGCGCCGATATTTTTTTGGGTGTGCCGTTCAATATCGCGTCGTATGCACTTTTACTTAAAATGATTGCTCAGGTAACTAACCTAAAAGTGGGCGATTTTGTGCATACCTTTGGCGATGCACATATCTATCTTAATCACTTGGAACAAGTGAAATTGCAACTTTCACGCGACCCTCGTCCGCTTCCAACAATTCGCATCAATCCGGATGTGAAAGATATATTCAGTTTCAAATTTGAAGATTTTGAACTTATCGATTATAATCCGCATCCTCATATAAAAGGGAAAGTAGCCATTTAGTTTTT